>CANCGK010000017.1 GCA_947377595.1 bacterium
TCGTTAATCCAATGAGCACACTAGGAGCAACATTAGGTGTTTTCGGTTTGGGCAGTTCATTGTTCTCTTGTCGTGGAAAATATAGTAAATTTAATTATGACAACCAATATGCATCCGTTTTTGTTGAGGAAGATAAAGCGGTGCCAGCAGTGCCAGTAACGCCAACAGATCCTTTGTTTACGCCAACAAATCCTCATATTTGTTTTAATGCTGTCAAGCAAATGCAACAGAATGAGGCTATAGCTGCTGTTGAATTATTGCAGAGGCAACAAGCTGCTATAAGTATGAATTCAGCTATGGAGGGCGGTTATAGCGATCATAAAAATCATGTCTAAGCTATAATTTTATCAAGGGGTCTTGCATGCAACTATTGTGTGTAAGACCCCTTGCTGTTGTATACTTGTGTCAAAATTATGATTTTTGAAACAAGCTGTGTAATTTTTCTTGGCAAAATCTAAAAAATGTTTTACGATTATGTAGCTGATATATTTTTATATCAGTCATGATATTTTCGGGCCCATAGCTCAGTTGGTTAGAGCAATCGGCTCATAACCGAGAGGTCCCAGGTTCAAGTCCTGGTGGGCCCACCAATTTTTATGACATGCATGTTGATACGATATGTTGTGTATCATAAAAATAATCGATCTTTCTATTCTTAAAGTATCATTTTCAAAAAACTTTAGTAGTATCATAATTTCTTATTTTTTGACAAAAAGGACCAGCATGAAAAGTATTGAATTTCAACGTTTTATTGATTTAGTAACTTTTGATCAGACCCTTGTTAAAATAGAGCGTGATATTGAAAAATCACAAGAAATCCAAGAATCTTTAATGCTCGACATCGAACGCTTACAAGCGGATTTTCAGGATGTTAAAAATGCTCAATTGCAAGCGCGTAAAGCGGTTGACGATAAAGAATTAGCTATGAAAATTTTAGATGTCAAAGAAGCTGACCTTAAAATCAAGCTTGCAGCAATCTGTAATCAAAAAGAATATAAATCTTTAGAAAAAGAAACGTTGGCTGTCAATGCTCAACGCATGGAACAAGAACAACAATTATTAACGTTGTGGAATAAATTGGATGGTCTTGCAAAAACGTATGATTTTAAACATAAATTATATGATGAGCAAGCAGCTCAATTTCAAGCACAAGTAGAACAAACCAAAAACGAAATAGCCAGCCTGCAAGAACAATTACTTGCTCTAGAAGCTCAACGTCTTGAAAAACAACAACATATCCCTCAAGAATGGCTGGATATGTATGTCAACATGAAGGGACGAGTTAATAATCCTGTTGTCGCTCTTGTTGGTGATGCATGTGATGCTTGTTTTTATAGTGTGACTCCAAAAGATTTACAAGCTTTGCGCCAAAACAAAATGTTACAGTGCAAAGAGTGTTATCGCTTGTTGTATATTGCCTAGGATTTTTTGATGAAACAAATGAGCTTGTGGCAGACAGAGCCAGAAATTAAACCAGAAGTTGCTGCTATGTGGCAACTTTTTATTGATGGTGCTTCGAAAAATAATCCAGGGCCTGCAGGATCGGGATTTGTTATTATGAAAAATAAAGAAGTTGTTTGTAGACAAGGTTTTTATTTAGGCAAAAAAACAAATAATCAAGCAGAATATTACGCTTTGGTGCTCGGTGTTTTTTTTATAAAAAAATATATGAAAAAAGATGAGCATCTAACGATTGTTTCTGATTCTCAATTATTAGTTCGTCAAATGAATGGTATGTACAAAGTAAAAGATGCGCAGCTTGCGCAGCTGAAAAATTTAGCAGTTTTGTGGTTACAAGGCCATCGTTATAAAGTAAGCCACGTTTTACGTGAATTTAATACTCTTGCCGATGAAATGGCAAATTCTGGTGTGGCAAAAAAAACAGCAGTACCTCAAGAATTTTTACAAAGTTTGCAACAACATGATATCAATTTTTAGATCAATTTTTTTTATACTGTATCGATGCTTTTCTCTTTTCATTTTTTATAGTGAATTGAAAAAAGCTATTTTTTTTATGGTATTATGGAGTTCTTGCGGGATATATGCTTTTGATGTTCGTGTTTTACTTGCACGATTTAATATCTGTGATGATCAAAAAACAACGTGTACTATTTCATCACAGCACGGGATGAATATAGTTGGCATTGATGGTGTTTTACATGGGCCAGTTGCTATTACGTGCACAGATAAAAATTTTATTGTTCAGACAGTGCCATTACAAGATAATTCGATTGTGATTTCACCAGCACTTCCTTCAAATCACGAAAAAAAGATTCATCAATTTGTTATGCAATGGCATAAAGATAGCCATGAATTTTGTTCTCATCAATTACTAAGTTTGCAAGATTTTTACGAAAAATTTGTTCTCGATCGAAATTTTAGAGATTATGCGCCATTGTATAAAGTTATGCAAAATTGTATTGATGCTTGTATTGCAAAATTTATTGAACATGTGCAACATCCTGTTATTTCGTATGAATCATTAGTTCGCTTGGCTCAACAGCAATTATCTTTGCAGCTTAAGGTGTTGTTAACACAAGCTATTGCATCAAAGCATGCATCAAAATCGGTATTGCAGTCTATAAAAAAATCAGAAAAAATTCGTAATGATTTTTTTATTAAAATGCTTGATCAAATTTTAATCGATTTTTTAACGGATTATTTTTCTGGATTACCTCATAAAATTATTCATCAAGCGATGAAAGAAGAGACTGGTTGTTTATTATTCGAAAAGCATACGTATTTAGGGTCTTTTTCTTTGGTGCGTGACGGAAATACGATTTTATTAATTAATAGTTTAGATATCGATGATTATCTTTTATCAGTGGTTCATAGTGAAGGTTGGCCAGGATGGCCGATGGAAGTCAATAAAGCATTAGTTATCGCAAGTAGAACTTATTTAGTTGATAAAGTGTTGCAAGCAAATAAAACGCATCGTCCGTATCATATTGTCAATTCAATTAAGCATCAAACGTACAAAGGGCATCATAAATTTATTCAGTTAAAGCAAGCAGTTGACGAGACGCGTAACATGTTTATCGCTTACAAAGGAGAACCGATTGTTGCGATGTTTGACTCCTGTTGTGGAGGTGTGATTCCTGCAAAAATAGAAGGGTATGATTTTAAAAAATGTCCGTATCTTGCTCGTAGCAAAGTTTGTAATTTTTGTAAAAAACAATGGATTTATGATTGGAAAAAAGAATTAAGCAAGCTTGAAATTACAGAGATTTTGCGAAAAGATCATCCAGATTTACCAGAAATTGTTGATATTAAAGTTGTGCAGCGTGATCCTGCAGGTTTAGTAAAAAAAGTTTTAGTATCGACTAAAAAAACAAATTTTTATGTTTCTGGTAAAAAAATGTATTCGTTGTTTCCTGTCATTAAAAGTTTTTGTTATACCATTAAAAAAAAGGGTAGAAACTTTCTTTTGTGTGGTCGTGGCTATGGACATCACATGGGCTTATGTCAATGGGGTTCATTAGGTATGGTGCAAGATGGATGGAATTATAAATCTATTTTACAATTTTATTATCCTGGTACAGAATTTATGAAATTGTCGCTGACGCGATAGAAAGGGTAGCATGCCTGGTTTTCGTGGACATTTGATTGGTGGCACAGTTCTTTATTTAATCATGTTGCAGTACTTGCGATCTGTCCCCATGGAGCCATCAGTTATTATGTCTGGCTTGGTTTTTTGTCTTTTTGGATCGCTGTTTCCTGATGTTGATATTAAAAGTAAAGGGCAAAAACTTTTTTATAGCATCACGCTTGGTGTCTTATGTTGTTTATTATATTATGAACGCACCGATATTTTTATTGGTTTGACAATATTTGCTACAATTCCGTTACTTGTCAAACATCGCGGGCTCTTTCATCAAGCATGGTTTTTAACGTGTATTTCTCTTTTGACAGGCACTGTTATTGGCAGTTTTCATGCTCAGTATTCTGCATGGGCTATGAAAAATGCTTTATTTTTTTTAGCAGGTGCCTTGTCTCATATTTTTCTTGATAAAATCATTACAAAATTAAAATATTGGTGGTATAGAAAATAAAAGCGCATCATGAGTATAAAGACATGATGCGCTTTTGATGCTTAGATAGTATATAAATAGTTATAGAGTTTTTTTATGTGTTCCGATTGATACAATACAGGTCATAATAAAATTTAATATAAATCCAATGACTAATGTTGGCATCGATGAACCAATTAAAAGAGCAACTGTTGGCCAGAGCATACCAGTAAGCCCACCGCTGACTAATCCTGCAATTGCACCTTGAGGTGTGACAAAATTGGTGTATAACGCTAAAATCACCAGTGGTCCAAAACTACATCCTAAACCAGACCATCCATAATGGACTAAATCCATGATTAAAGCAGTGTTATAAAAAGCTGCGATAAGAGCAAGTGTTGGAATAATAAAAATTGCACATCGCGTGAATAATAATTTTTGAGCAGGAGTTGCTTGTTTGCTTGCAAATGGATAATACAGATCGTTACTGATTAATAAAGCAGATACTAACGACATGGTGTTAATGGTCGAAATAGTTGCAGCAAGCATAGCACACAAAATTAATCCAGCAAGAAATGGTGTAAATAATGATTTAACCATGACAATAAAGACAAGTTCTTGTTGTGCAAGCGCTGGATGAATAAATGCTTTGCCAACTATGCCAACAAAAATTGCCGCTGTTAAAACTAAAATTTGCCAGCTGATTCCAACAATTTTAGCTTTCTTCATGTTGGCTACATCATCGATACTCATAAAACTATTTAAAATATGAGGTTGACCAAAATAACCAAGACCCCATGCTGTTATACCAAAAAATATCGATAACAGACTTTGATCTGCTGATGTGATTGATAAAAAATTTGGATATTGATGGTGTAATGTTGCAAAAATAGTTGTAATGCCGCCAAGTTGCATGCTTGCATACATGGGCACGAGCATGATAGCAATCAGTAAAAATATACCTTGAAACAAATTGCTCCATGCAATAGCCATCAGGCCACCAAGCAAGGTGTACGTCAAGGTAATTGCAAGACCTAATATAATTCCTTGATGATAGTTTATGTTAAATGCGCATTCAAATATTTTACCTAAGCCAACCAAATTTGCAGCGATATAAAATACAAAAAAGTATAAACACAACAGGCCGCTGATAACGCGAATTATATTGTTTTTTGCACCAAATTTTTCTTGTAAAAAAGATGCTAAGGTTAAACTATTGTATTGTTCTGTTGCTATTCTAAATCGTGGTGCAATGTAATGCCATGTTAAGAACATAAAAAATACTAAGCCAACAGCAGTCCAAATATTCATGCAGCCAGATGCATACACGAATCCAGGAAATCCCATAAATAACCAATCACTCATATCACTTGCTTGCGCAGTTAATGCAGTGACCCAATAATTTAATTTTCGGTTGCCATCAGTTAAAGAATTTTGACGTTTATTTTTGTAATAAAAATAAGAGCCTATGCCAAGCAAACATGCAAAGTAGACGATAAAAGCTTCGATCATGGAAGTAAACACAACATTTCCTTAAATTTATAAGAGCTTGAGCTATCTGTTAAGAATAAAAAAAAAGGCTTTATTATGCAACTTCATTCGATAGTTTCAACAACTTTTTGACGTTTGCTGTTGTAGTTTGAGCTACGGTTTCATAACTAATATTGCGTAAATTTGCAATATATTCTGCGACAACACGAATATTTGCAGGGCTATTTTTTTGTCCACGCATACTTTGAGGAGGGAGGAACGGAGCATCGGTTTCTAACACAATAGATGCTAGATCAATATTTTTGACGATAGATCGCAAAGTTTCATTTTTAGGATAGGTTACTGTGCCACCAATGCCTAAAACAAGCTTTGATGCAATTGCTTGCTGTGCATAACTTTCATCGTATGCAAAACAATGCATAATTCCTCTAAAATTATCTTCTTTGCTGTATTGATCAATAATTTTAAAAGTTTCTTGTGCGGCATCGCGAGAATGAATCGATAATGCAAGATTATGTTCGAGAGCTAATTCGATGTGCGCTTTAAAAACATCTTGTTGTCGTTCAAGATTATAATCTTCGTAATGAAGATCTATCCCGCATTCACCAATGCCAATAATTTTATGTTGTTCATGTTCTTTGACGTAATCTTTGATTTTTTGGAAATCATTTTTCCAATATTGCGTTGCATCATTGGGATGAATTCCAACGATTGCATAACAATTTTGATATAATTGAGCTAATTTGATGCAGGTGATGCTTTCTATAAGATCTGTGCCGACATTGATAATGAGTTGAACATCATGATCATGAGCATGTTGTAAAATTGTTTGTGTTAAAATTTTTTCATCGATGGTAAGTGGCGTATACATCGATTTGGTCTGATATCCGCGCAATATTGTGTTGATGTGGCAGTGTGTGTCAATTAACATAAAAAATGCTTTCGTAGGTTTAAATTTTCATGCTTATTTTATATAAAATACCAAAAATATTGTAACTAAACAATTGGAAAGAAATTATCACTTAAAGAGTCTATTAGTTAATAACTCTCATGTTTTTTGTAAAAAATGCAGAATGAATTTGACAAATCAAGAAATCAAATTACTCTTTGATACAGCAAGGTTTTGAAATCTTGTAAGTAAAATAAGCAGCGCTATAATTATATGTAACTTTTTTCAGGAGGCATAGATGAATAAAACTGATTTAATTAATGCACTCAGTGAAGAAACAACTTTTAGCAAAAAAGATGTTTCTCGTGTACTTGACGCATTAACAAGAATCGTTGAAAGAGCATTGAAACAAGGTAAAAAAGTTTCAATCACAGGTTTTGGATCGTTTTTAATTTCAGAACGTCCAGCTCGTCAAGGTATTAATCCTGCAACTAAACAAAAGATTAATATCCCTAAAGTTACTGTTCCTAAGTTTAAAGCAGGTAAAAACTTAAGAGAAATCGTTCGTTCAGCTCACTTATAATAATAAGTAACGTAAGGTTTTACCTGAACGCATAAAGATTTATCCATTATTAAGGTCGTTGCAGATTTCTGTTGCGGCCTTAATTTTTATGCTATACTACAAAAAAATAATAGTTCGTCCATTCTTTTGGAGTTTTTCATGATTGATTTAGCAGCTCTTCGTCACAATGAAGATGATATCATCGCCCGTATTGTAAAAAAAGACCCTCGATTTGATGTGCAAGCATTACTTGCAGCAGATAAAGCTTTTCGTGCGATTTCGATTGAAGTTGAATCGCTACGCGAAGAAAAAAATAAATTAGCAGATCAAGCAAAAACAGGTTTTACTGACGCTATACGATTGCAATCGATTGAAATTGGTAAAATTTTAAAAGAAAAAGAACTTGAGTTAAAATCTGCAGAAATTGCATTTAAAAATCTTTATGCTTCATGCCCAAATCCAGCAGAATTAGATGTTCCTGCAGGTAATAAAGAAGCAAATACTGTTGTCAGAGAATTTGGAACAAAAGCTCATTTTGATTTTGAACCACAAAGTCACGTTGAGCTTGGAAATGCTTTAGATTGGTTTGATTTTGAAGCAGCAACACGTATGACCGGAAGCAATTTTGCCTTGTACAAAGGTGATGCAGTAAAATTATTGTACTCATTAACACACATCATGTTAAAAAATAATATTAAACATGGCTTTCATCCAATTTTACCACCATATTTAGTGAATACAAAATCATTGGAAGCAGCAGGGCAGCTGCCAAAATTTGCTGATGGTGTTTATAAAGTGGAAAATGAAGATTTATATTTGTCTCCAACTTCAGAAGTTAATTTAACAAATATGTATCGCGATATGATCTTAGAACGCGCGCAATTGCCAGTTCGTATGACATCTTGGACAAGCTGTTTTCGTCGTGAAGCTGGTGGTTATGGTGCTGCTGAGCGTGGTTTAATTCGCATTCATGAATTTGAAAAATTAGAATTATATTCTATAGTTACACCTGAAGATTCAGCAAAAGAATTGGATCGTATGGTAGCAGCTGCAGAAAATATCTTGCAAATGCTTGGTTTGCATTATAGAGTTTCATTGCTTGCAGCTCAAGATACATCTTTCCAATCAGTAAAAACGTATGATATTGAAGTTTGGATGCCAGGACAAAAAGCTTATTATGAAGTATCTTCAGCAAGTAATTGTCATGCATTTCAAGCTCGTAGAGGCGGTATTCGTTATAGAGAATGTAAGGGCGGTAAAACTGTATACGCTCATACATTAAACGCTTCTTCTTTAGCATTGCCACGATTAATGGTTGCTTTAATGGAAACGTATCAGCAGGCAGACGGATCAATTGCATTGCCTGATATTATTAAGCAACAAGGATTGTTTGAGTAAAATTTATTGACAATACGTGATGGAAAATCCTCATGATTTCACCAGAGATTTTAAAAAAAATTAAAGAATTAGAAATTCATACACGACGTGTCATGAATGGAACTCTTGTTGGTGGGCATGTTACAAAGCAAAAAGGTTCAGGATTTGAATTCGATCAGATTCGAGCGTATAGCTATGGCGATGATATCCGATTTATGGATTGGAATAGTAGCGCTCGATCTGGTAAATTGCTTGTTCGCCAATATTTAGATGAAAAAAGTAGAACGATTATGTTATGTTTGGATATATCGGCTTCAACTAGTTTTGCATCTCATGAAGATCGAACATCAGATATTATGCAACAAGTTGCGGCGGTTTTAGCTTATGCTGCACAAGCTGATCAAGATAACATCGGATTAATTTTATTTTCTGATATTATCGAAAAAGTTATACCGCCTTCGCGTGGCTATAAACATATTATGTTGTTGATAGAAACTATTTTTACTTATAAAGCAGTGCATAAAAAAACTAATATAGATGTTTTATCACGTTATTTGTTAGAATCTTTTACTATGCAAGCTGCAGTTTTTATTATTTCAGATTTTATAGTAGATGATTCTATAGCTTCATTACAACATCTAATATGCAAAAGAGAAGTTTTAGTTCTCAGATGTCTTGATCATATGATGTATACTATGCCTGATGTTGGCTATGTATGGAGTCAAAATCCAGAAACAGGATATAAAACTTTATTAAATTTTTCTTTGCAGAAATCTTTACAAGTGCAAAAAATATTACAAGAACGCATTGCTATGCAAAATAAATTTTTTAAAAGTAATGGCATTGATTATCTTGATATTTCTTGCGACGAATCTTTTGTTAAAAAAATAATATTATTTTTTAAACGGCGAGCGATATTGCGATGATGAATGAAAATGAATTAATTGATATTTATGACATGTGGTATCAACCGTTTTGGTTGCAGCCATGGTTTTTTTATACTGTTATTATGATCATGAGTAGCGCGATCGGCTATCTTTTATGGCATGTTTATAAAAAATATGTTTACAAAAAAAGAGTGGTTGATTGTGCGAGCATAGCCTTAAAAGATATTGATAGTTTGAAAAAAATTCATATTGTCACGCTTGTCGATAGCAAAGATTGTTATTTTAGGTTATCCTTGATCTTAAAGCAGTATCTTTCATTGCGATATAAAATTTTATGTTTACCTTTGACTGATATAGAAATTGTTCAACAGACTCATGCTGTTATGAGTCAAGAGCAGCACAAGGTATTACAAGATATTTTGCAATCAATGACTTTCGTTAAATTTGAGCATGAGCAAGCTTTAGATGCAAAATTTGAGCAAGATATTCAAATTATCATACAATTTATAGATATGACAACTCCACAGCTTAGTATAGAAAAACGATCATAAATTGTCATAGAACAAGGAAAATCAGATTGTCGTATTATTTTAAGAATTTAGAACATGTCTACATTCATTGGCCTTTTTGTCCATATAAATGTAATTATTGTGATTTTGTTGCGATTGCTTCGCATGAAAATTTTATGCAGCAATATCATACATCATTGTGTCAAGAAATGATCAATTTTGATCAAAATTTTGATATTAATCGACCATTAAAAACTTTATATATTGGTGGTGGTACGCCCAGTACCTATCCTTTAGATTTGTTGCCGGATATGTTTGCAACATTACGTAAGCTTGTTCCTTTTGATGATCAGACAGAGGTTACCTTTGAGGTTAATCCTGGTACAGTCGCAGATGGAGCTTTGGAATTATGGAAAGATCTTGGAATTAATCGACTGAGTATTGGCGTACAAAGCCTAAAAGATAGCGTTTTGCAAGGATTAAATAGACATCAGACTCAAATAGATGTTATACATTTATTACAAAAAACAAAATCTATTTTCACCAATGTTTCAGTTGATTTTATTATAGGGTTACCTGGAGTATCTGTTGATGAGTGGAAGGCAATGATTATTCAAGCGATGTCATGGCCGATCACGCATATTTCAGTATATTTTTTAATGGTACATGAAAAAACACCGCTTTATTTTAAAGTAAAGCAAAAAAGTGTTATTTTGCCGCCAGATGATCAAAGTATTGATCTTTACTATTGGACAGTTGAAACGTTAGGAAGCTATGGCTTTTATCGCTACGAACTTTCTAATTTTGCAAAAAAAGGATTTGAATCTAGGCATAATCAAGCGTATTGGGATCGTAAAAGTTATAAAGGTTTTGGATTAGGAGCTTGTTCTTTTAATGGACGGTTTAGATTTCAGAATAATAAAAATTTACGAAATTATTTTACGGCTGTTGCAAATCAAGAAGGTTTGTTGCATGAAGTTGAAGAAATAACTGCACAACAAGTAAGTATTGAAAAAATTATGCTTGGATTGCGACAAGCGCAAGGAGTTGATGTTGAAAATGTATTGCAAGATTTTTCATTGGCACAACAACAATATTTTAAAGAAAAAGCAGATTGGTTAGAACGACAAGGTTTAATTAAGCAAGAACATGGAAGATTATTTTTAACACCGCAAGGTTATGTTGTCGAAAACGAAGTTGCGGTGAATTTGTTTCCTGAATAGTTATCAAAAATTTTATAATATATTTTTATAAGGGTGCTTATGGCAAAGCATGTAGGGGTTAAACTTCCTGAAGATTTAGTTGAAGTATTAAAAACAGGAAAAGCAGTAGCGGTATTAGCTACTTTTTCCGAAAAAGGATTACCACATACAACTCCAATTCAATGTATGTATCCAAAAGGACAAGAAAGTCTTTTGTTGACGATTCACAAAGATCATCAAGGGTATCATAACATGGTTTGGCAAAAAAAGGTGATGATATCTTTTATGGCTGGCGGCAATGTTGCGTATAGTATTTTAGGTCGTGTTGGCGTTGTTCGTGCACCGTCTATGGTACATCCATTGATGAATGTTGTTCGAGTTGATATCATTGATATCAAAAGTGATCGCTCTGTTTTAACAAAAGTTGATTCTGGCGTACAGTGGAGCTATACTTCCTGGGAAGCTGAAGAGTTGTTAAATGGACTGTTCGGTGAATTAAGGGAAATTGCAAAAACAATGTAAATTGATACTTTTTTAAGGAATATTTATGAAGAGATTGATGATCATAGCTTTCACGTTTTTATCGTTATTGATACAAGCTGATGGTTCAAATACACCGGTACAAAATGCAACTGATAGTCAATCTCCTTCTGATACAACAAAAAAAAGTGATGATATAAATGTTTCCATCGCTAACGTGCATCATATTAGTTTAGATACGACACAAGTCGATGGCGGTGGAAACTGGTTAAATAAACGGCTATGGTATGAACGAGCTCAAAATGTTTTTGACGAAATTCGTGCTTTAGTTAATTCTATTGGCGATATCCGTCTTCAGTTTTCTAATGAAGTCAACGCCGTTGGGCATAAAATAGATAGTTTTTTTGAAGTCGTAGATTTTAATAAAAATGAACTCGACGAAAAATTTAAAGAAATGTTAGTAGCGCTTGATACAGAACAAAAAATTGTTGGTGATTTGTCTGCTCAAGAGCGTACTTTGCAAGCAACTATTAAGCAAGAAATTAAAGTAATCGAACAAATTGGTGTTAATATTAAATCAATTGGAGAAGTTGATAATAAAATTGATGAAACATTAATGCAAGCATTTAAAACAATTGATGAATGCAGAGATTATGAGACAAAAGCTTGGAGCACCTTTAAATCTATTGGTAAAGAGCTTGATGATAAAAAGGCTCGTAATTTATATTATCAAATGAATAATTACAAACAAAATGTTGAGCAAAAAATTACCTATTTGAAAAATACACTTTTGCCTTATTTGCACAATGTTTTAGTTGCCAAAATTGATATGAATATTGCAAAAATTAATCAATCTCTTGATGATTTAAAAATTAAAGGTATTGATGTACAAAAAATCATGAGTAAAACGCAAGAAGATGATATGATTGCGTTGCAAGAGAAAGAAAAAGCTGCAGCACAAGTTGCCGTACGAAAAGCTTTAGAGGAAGAAGAAAAAAAATCTCAAGTAGCCCAAGATCAATTAAAAGAGCAGCTTAAGCAAGCGCAACAAGAAAGTTTTTCTCATGTTATCAATAGTTATTATCAAGCAATAATTGGGCGTGTAGCACATGTATTTGATAATGATTATATCAATACTTCATTGGCTTATGTTGGATCCTTTTTCACTCGATTTTTTAAATCGTATAGTTATCCAGTCATCACTTTTATCTACGAATCAATCATAGCAGGTAAAATGTATGTGCAAAATCTAATATTTCCAGCATCTGGTCGTGTGTCAGAAAAAATAGCAGTTCAATCTCATGAACAAGTTCAAGAAAAAGTTGTAGAGCAAGTTCAAGAAAAAATTGTAGAGCAAGTTCAAGAAAAAATTGTAGAGCAAGGTGTCGTTTCTGAACATAAAGATCAAGGTGTTCAGGCTGATGCATCTGTTGAACATCCATCAGAGCCAGTAACGCAGATTGCTCCTGTGCAGCAGACTGAAGTTGTCAACGCTATAGCTACGGTGACAACAACAACTCAATCGCCTTTGCTTGAAGCAGCTGTGTCGCACGACAATACAGCTATTGTACCGTCAACAACTCAATCAGTAGTTTCAAATAATCAGCAAGAACAAGTTGTTGTGCAGTCGTTGTCTGATAATGACGTTGCGGCAAAAAAAGATGAAAAACAAAGCGATCTGTACTTATTGTTTAAAGCATTTTTAGATTTTATTGGTACTTTTTTTGTAAGTTTGTACCGTTGCTTAGCGCAA
>CANCGK010000018.1 GCA_947377595.1 bacterium
CTCCGTACATTGAAAAACTGCTTATTGTATACTACGATGAACTGCTTTTTAAGATAAGTCAAATTTTAAAAACGTTGTATTGTTGATCCAATCAGTGTTATCATTTCATGCAGAAATCTAATTATTCGATTTGCTCAAAAATGTTTTCATATAATTTGATGGAATGTTGTATACTTACAGTAAGATGTATTATGAATTATATAGCATAAAAAATTGACTGGAGCTGATAATGAAATATTTATGGCATTTTTTTCTTTGTGTAGGATATATTCAAGCGATTGCTGCTGAGGGTTATATTAATTCTTTGGATAGTATTATTCAAGAAAAAATCAAAGCTCTCAAGCAATCATATTTTAAAGTTCATCATATTGATGAAATAGTACCCATGCTACATGCACATACAGAAAATAAATTATCAAATTCAAAACAAAAGAGTTTCTTAAATCCTACAACTTCTATTGTTGGATTTTTTCATGATCAAGTGACTCTTTCAATCAATGATGTTACTTTATCTGGCGCTCGAGAAACACTCGAAAATTTTACAGCATTAAAAATTGCTATCAATGCAAAATTGTATCTTTGTTTTCTTGATTGTTGTCAAGAGCAGATGCTCAAACAAGCGGCTAAAAATGATGAAGCTTTGAGGTATTGGAAAAATGAACACTTTACTGAAAATTTAGTTTTTTATAAAAAAAATATATTACGTTGGCCTTATTTATCATCATATCAAAATAGAATTGCTTGCAATATTGATAGGATTCAAGATCTTTCAAATAAAACCTATGCTTTTTTAGGTTTATTATCTGAAAACAAGCATATGTTATTGCAATCGATGTTTCAAGATGATTTTCATCAAAAGTTAATACAAGCTATGCGTTTGCAAACTGATTTTTTACAAAACATAGAAGATAATTTAGTTTATAATAATTTTATGTATGAAGATTATGATTTCATTGTTAAAAACAGTTTAGAGCAAGCATATAATTTTAATTTGTACATCAAAGATTTGTATAGTCAATGTCAATTACCATTGCATATAGTAAGACATTGGAAGGAATATACGATGTCTATAGCAGCTTTATATGGGTGCGCTTATATGTATTGTAATTATCATCAAAGCATGATTGATAAAGCAGAATATTTTTGGCACGAGCACGCGCGAGGCCCTGTAGAAAAAGCTTTACAGTCTTTTACAGGTGTTGTTAGTGGTCCGCAGCTAAAAATAGAAGAAAATGAAAAAACAGCTGAAGCTATTATTGATAAAGAAATGAGCAAACCAATGCCGCGGACTTCAGGTGATGGTAATACTTTTTTTACATCATTATTGCAAGATCTTAACGAATCTACAGATTATTCTTTAGAACAAATTTATGATGAGGCTCGAGAAGTTGTTCCCGCAAATCCAACGACCTGGAGGTTTGATGTTTTATGGACTCCAATTGAAACTCAAGTGAATAAATTACTTGCAGCGGGTAAGGAAAAATTACAATTGTATGCACAACGCGCTCAACCAATTCCAGATTATTCAGGCTTATCATTTGATGAAAAAAAAGAACTTGTTTTGCCAAGAATAACTACAATTTTAGCAAATAAAGAGAAAAATTTAACCCGTTTGCCGGATGCTTATAGCCTTAAGCTTGAATTAGAGAGTATTGAAGCAAAGCAAGCTTTAAATGAAATTTTAAAAGGTACTCATGTTGCTTTGTGTCTTATAGCTTTAATTCCTACTGTTTCTGTCATTGGCGGAAGTTTGTTTGCCTCAAAAAATATTTATAATTCTGTAACGTACAAGCCATTGCGAAAGTTAGTTCGTCAATTAGATGTATTGTTAACGCAAGCACTACAAGATAAAAATGTATATATTCAGCAAGGGCATCTATTATTTTTACTCCATCAATTGTTCTATGTTGTCGATGTTTTAACTATCGAAGAGCAAAAAATGATGCAAGAAGACCTTGCTCAATTATATAATCATGATTTAGATTATGTGCAAAAATACAATGTCGTACAGCGTATGTATAAAACATATCCTTGTTTGATGACATCTGGAATATAAAATTATTCCCAAGAGCATTCTAAATTTATTGCTCGAGCAAGAGCTTTTTCTTTTTTGATCATGATTGCAAATTCATCATCTTGGATATGGTCATAACCAAGGAGGTGACATAAGCTATGAATCAGCATGCGATTGATTCGTTTTTCAAAGGTTGTACCAAGCTTTTTTGCTGCAGCTTGTACATATTCGATCGAAATAATCATATCGCCTATATTTTTATCATCATCATGCAAAACTTTGATTTTAGATCCTGCAGGAATATGATGATAAGGAAAAGAAAGCACATCGGTAGCTTTGTCTTTATTGCGATACAAAGCATTATATTTTTTTATAGTTGCATTAGTTGTCAGCAAAATTCCTAAATCAAAGTCAGCATACCCTAAAGCTTTGAGCGCTTGTTGAGCGTTTTTTTCTAAAATGGTAATATCAACTGGATTATGTTTGAGTCTGCTTTTAATATTGATCATGAGGGTTTTTCTGTAGATAGTGTGTTAATTTTATCGTTCATATATGTATTTGCTATTTTAAACATACACTTATGTGTAGCACGCTTTGGATTATAATCTCTTTTGGTCAAGAGTTCAAGATAGCGATACGGCGTATAATTGCAATCATTTGGTTTTGTTAATATTTCTTTATCCGTTAAAGCTTTTTTAAATTGATCAATATCACCTTCGTTGATAGCTTGAATTAAGTTTGCTTGAAAAGGTAATCCAGGAACTGTTTGTTTTTTAATTGAGCTTGCAGCGATATGACTGTAAAAAAATAATGAGAATGAAGTGTATGTACAAAAGTATTGAAAAGTACGCATAGTAATTATAAAAGTTAATGTGTTGTATTTAAAACAAAGGGATTTTAAGCATTATTATTACATATTGCATGATAATTTTAAATAGTGCAATTAATCTTCGATATCTCTTAAATAATCAAGGCCAGCTGATAGATATTATCAGCTGGCCTTGATTATAATTTTTTTAAATAGTTTATTTGCTATCTATTGCATAGACTTCTACGCGACGGTTGACAGCTTGCTCATGACGATTTCCACCTTTGTGAACTGGCATTTCTTGACCGCGTGCTGCTATCTTGATATTCATTTTTTCAATACCAGCTTGAGTAAATTGTAAAGCTATAAATTTAGCGCGGCGTTCAGAAAGAGCCATGTTGTAAATAGCTGATCCTGCAGAATCACAAGCGTGTCCTTCGACCACAATAACTTTACCTAATTTGATCATTTTTTTTGCATGATCAATATCAGCTTGTAAATTGGATTCTTGTTCTTTATTTATTTTATCTTTATCGAATTCAAAATAAATTGTTTTAAAATCTTCTTTACTTTGATCTACGGCTGCATCTTGCCATTGAAATATTGTATGAGGCGCTTGTGATGATTGTGTTGATGATGATGCTTCTGCTACTTTTGTATCATGTGCAAAATTGTGCAATGTATCATCATCTAAAGCAAAAGCCTGTAGGTTTTCATCAAATGCAGTTGCTTTATGCAAAGAATTTTGAGATTTTTTAACTAAAGGTTTATTGTGTTCAGGCATGTTATTTTTTTTCTTGCCACAACCTGCTGTTGTTATAATTAATAAACATAAAAATAATTGGATATATTTTTTCATTTTATCCCTTAGTTTGGTACAATGGTAATATAAAGATAGAAATTGGCTATAAAAGCCTATACATAGACTAATATAAATTTGTAAACTGTCAAAAGATTTATAAGATCACATACTCATTACGAGAATAGAAAATAATTTTTAAAGTCTATCAAGGATTTCATGAAAAAAATATTAGTCAACATTGAGCCATGGGAGAGCAGAGTAGCTGTTCTTCGAGATGATCAGCTCGAAAATATTTACTTTAGTTCTGCTACTGACAATGTTATCGAAAAAGCCTTTTTTAAAGGCACTATCATTAAAGTGTTTCCAGGAATCCAAACTGCATTTGTTGAAATAGGACAAGAGCGAGCAGGGTTTTTACATATTTCAGAAGTTGATAGAGATCTTGCGGTTAATACTATCGAAGGCGCTGATCAATTAGACGTGATTCATGATAATGCAATTGACGGGGATGATCAAGTCATAGCACCTCGCAGATATAATAAAGCGAGCATTAGTGAAATATTTAAAGAAGGCCAAGAGGTTTTAGTTCAAGTTAGTAAAGAACCTGTCGGTGAAAAAGGTGCAAAATTAACGACTTGTTTTACCTTGCCTGGTCGTTTTTTAGTTTTAATGCCAAATATTGGACGTATTGGTATTTCAAAAAAAATTGCAAGTTCTCAAGAACGTCAACGATTACGTGATATTTTAGAAACAAATTTGCCAGCAGGTATGGGTGCAATTATTCGCACATCAGCTGAAAATGCAAGCGAAGATGAAGTAACCAAAGACATTCAATTTTTATTAAAAGATTGGAATGGAATTGTCGAAAAATATAAAACAGCTTTGAGTAAAACTAAAATTTATGAAGAAGTTGATATTTCATTACGCGTGGTCAGAGATCATTTAGATCATAGCGTTGAATCGATTATTACTGATAGCAAAATTAATCAAGAGCGTATTTATAACTATTTAAAAAATGTAGCTCCAGAGTTTAAATACAAAGTTATGTTGCATGATGGGGCATCAAAAATTTTTGATCTTTATAAAATAGATGAACAAATTGATAAAGCGCTCTGGAAAAAAGTTTATCTTAAATCTGGAGGTTCAATTATTATTGAATCGACTGAAGCTATGACTTCGATCGACGTCAATACAGGTAGATTTACGGGTAAAAATAATTTAGAAGATACGATTTTAAAAACAAATTTAGAAGCTGCTCGAGAAATAGTTCGAGAGTTGCATTTACGTAATATTGGCGGTTTGATTGTTATCGATTTTATTGATATGCATGATCTTAAAAATCGTCAAAAATTAGTAGAGCAGTTTGAAAAACATTTAAAAGAGTATGATAAATTTCAATCTGTTGTTTTGGCTGTTTCTGAATTTGGATTAGTTCAGATGACAAGAAAACGTTCTGGTAAAACTTTGCAGCGACAATTGACTGAACCTTGCTCGAACTGTAAGGGAAGTGGAATTGTTAAATCAGCTCGCGCAGAAAGTTATGAAGTTTTACGAGCGATTGATGAAAAATTAAAATCTCAACCAGCAAAAGGTGTTGTGATGTTAAGCGTTCATCCAGAAATTTTCGATTTTATTTCATCTGTAGAATTTAATTCTATTTTAGCTCTTGAAGGTAAATTTGGTATACAGATTACTTTCTTAAGCAAGCCAACATTGCATAGAACTCAATTTGAGATAAGTAAATAAATAGATTATATAAGCTCAAAATAAAAAAACACAGAGAGCATTTTGGCATTCTGTGTTTTTTTATGATAGCGTACAATATCATATCAGAGTTATTTTATTAAGGAGTACATTGATGAGATTACAGTTTATTAGTGCCGTATACACATTAATTATCGCTTTTATTTCGTATGTGATTACAATTACCTTTGCAGGCTGGTTTGAATCTTTGATTGCAAAAAAAATGGGAGACGATGTTCCAGAACAAATGGGATTTTTAACATTAAATCCATTAGAACATTTTAATGTATTTGGTTTTGCAGCATTGTTGTGGGGTGAATTTTATTCACAGGTTTTGCCATTTCAATTAATTCCAGGTTGGGGAAGATTTATACCACTTGTACCAGATAATATTCATGGTCGTTATTATAAATTAAGAATTTTTACAGAATATGTGAGTCGATCAGGAGCTCATTTTATAATATTGTTGTGTTCGGCGACAAGTTTAATGATTTTATGTGGTGCAGAGCATGTTTATCGCTTGCAACCAATAATTTCCGGGCCAGTGACATCATTTGATGTTGTTTTAATTTCATTATTATCTTTTATCATTAAGCAAAATATTATTTTATTTGTTATTCATTTTGTGATTGGTATGTTGAAATATCTTATGTATTTTCATATGCCACGCTTGCAAGATATTTCAATTATGATGATGATTTACAGTTTTATAGCGTTAGTTATAGGGCTGACTATTTTTAGTCCGTTGCTAGAATATTTAGTGCTCTATACAACAGAATCAATTAGAAGTTTACTTCTTATGTTTATGAAATAGGACTGTCGTGACAATTTCGCAAAAATTTAAAATATTTATACTATTTTTCTTTGTAGTTTTGTATGTAAGTTATTTTATGTTCTATGGATTGCCTGGAACATTGCTAGAATTTTTTTATGATTCTTTAGCAATAGCTTGTATAGCAGCATTAATTGTTGTTGTTTTTATTATAACCTCGTTAGTATTTGGTTTGCCTTTTCATCAAATCGTAAAACAATTAAAGCAAAGTAATGAAAGATTTTAATGATGAATCATATTGAAGATGCGTTGGCTATATTAACGCAAGGATCCGTTGATTGTTTGCCAGCTGGGCAATTACAAAAAAAATTACAGAGTGGTAAAAAATTAAAAATTAAATTAGGCATGGATCCAACAGCGCCAGATTTGCATTTAGGTCATGCTGTTGTCTTGCGCAAGATGCGTCAATTCCAGGATTTAGGACATGAAATTATATTTTTAATTGGAGATTATACAGCTCGCATTGGTGATCCAACGGGAAAATCAAAAACAAGACCTGCTTTATCAGATCAAGACATTGAAAAAAATTCAAAAACTTATTTTGAGCAAATTGGCAGAATTTTGGATGTGACAAAATTACGCATCGAATATAATTCGACCTGGCTTTCAAAATTATCTTTTGGTGATACCATTCAATTGTGCGCAAAGGTAACTGTCGCTCGCATGTTAGAGCGTGATGATTTTGCAAAACGTCTTGCGCAACAACAACCTATTGCTTTACATGAGTTATTATATCCGATTATGCAAGGATATGATTCTGTAGCATTGCAAGCAGATGTTGAACTTGGTGGAACAGATCAGACTTTTAATTTATTATGTGGAAGATTTTTACAAGAGCAGTATGGTCAAAATCCTCAAGTTATTTTAACGACACCGCTTTTAGAAGGTCTTGATGGCGTTGAAAAAATGTCAAAATCTTTAGGTAATTATATTGGTTTGACTGATGATCCGTCTGATGCGTATGGTAAATTAATGTCAATTTCTGATACGCTTATGTGGCGATATTTTAGTTTATTGTTGTCTAAAACAGATCAACAAATAGAGCAGATGAAGACTGATGTTGCTGCTCATGTTGTTCATCCAATGCATCTAAAAAAAGAGATGGCTTTTGGAATTATACAAGAATTTTGGTCATTGCAAGATGCTATACAAGCTCAAGATAAATTTACAGCTTTGTTTGAAAGAAAAGATTTGTCCCAAGGCAAGAAGGTTGTATTGTCTGAAGATCTATCAAATCCTTTATGGATTATCGATCTACTTAAATCGTTACAAGCAATTACTTCGACCTCTGAAGGCAAGCGTTTAATTGAAGCAAAAGCAGTTTCTATTGATGGAAATATTATTTCTGATTTTAAAGCAGAAATTGCATGGCATGTCGGCATGACTATTAAGGTTGGCAAGCATCGAATTTTTTTGTTAGCGTAGCATAATTTTTTTGATTATGAGTTATAATGAATTGCTGGACTGTGTTTACATAGTCTAGCAATTTGTTTTTATTGGTTAATAAATCATAATTACAATCTAAAATTAACACAGGTACATGAGCAATTGAATCATGGATTCCAATTTTTTTTATTAAAAAATCTTCATGCTTTTGATGAATTTGTTCTATGTATTGAAATGAAATCGAGTCTTCTGCGTGGCGTTCTCGTTTGACCGTTCTTTCGTAAGAAAGTTTTGGATCAGCTTGTAAATAGATAAAACCTTGCGGTGGTAAACATTGTTTTGAAGTTAAAAAATTAAACCAAGCGTTATAAATATTCCATTCCAGCTGATTTAAAAAGCCTTGTTCAAAACTATTTTTTGCAAAACAGTGATACCCAGAATAAATTGATCGTTCGACAATGTTAGGCATTAAGGATTGTTGCTGTTTGATATGCTCTTGAATACGCATTTTTAATGCGATAGTTTCCATGCTGTATGCAAAACGATGAGGAGACTCATAAAAATTTTGTAAAATAGATTGGCCATTGGATTCATTTTGCCAATAATCAACAGCTTCAAGAGTAACAAGAGTATCAGTTAAGGATTGTTGCAACATTGCTAAAAAAGTTGATTTTCCTGTTCCAATATTTCCTTCAACGATGAACATATCCTATACCTATTTTTTATTGTTGATTAATTTTATATCATTTAAGTATAAAGGTAACTTTATCTTTTTATAGACTTGAAATTATTATTTTTATATTGTAGGCAAAAAAATTGGGTGATAGTATTTTGAAATACTTACCACCCAATTGATAATTGATGCGTGCTATAAATTATTTTTTAGACATATTCTTTTTTGATTGAGCAACATCTTTTTGTTCATGATTTTGAATGTATTCGCGAGTTTCACGTAATTTTCTATTGAGTGTATGTTCATGAGTTTTCCAAATTGCACCATGTTTTTCATCAGCTTTTAATCTGATAATAAGTTCTTTAATTCTTATTTCTAGAGCCTTTAATTGTTCTAGTGCATTTTGACGGTGTCCTGATTTTTTAAATTCGCGTCTGATTTTATAAAGATCAGTTTCGATTTTTTTCATGCTATCTTGAGCTTGCACATTTTTTTTGCTCGATTGAGCTCTTTTAGTTGCAGGATCAGCATATTTATCAGATGAGCCATAACATTCTGTTATAAAGCTTGATCCTAGAGCTAAACTCATCAGTATCATAAATTGAGTAGATTTATTTTTTTTCATAAAACGTCCTTTTTTTGTAAAGCGTGTTTTCTTATTGAAAATATGATAGCAGTTGCCTTGTTTTAAATGCAAGGGTTTTGTGAAAAAATAATTCCATTTGAATCTTAGATCAAGGATTG
This sequence comes from bacterium, assembly GCA_947377595.1. Taxonomy (GTDB): domain Bacteria; phylum Babelota; class Babeliae; order Babelales; family Chromulinivoraceae; genus Chromulinivorax. The sequence continues at coordinate 9,003 of CANCGK010000018.1, forward strand.
ATAACAATTCTTGGAATAAGAGGAGATATTTTAGTCAGATGATTATACGCACTCGCTTGAGTTATTGCAGACCAGTCATGAGCAAAAATAGAAGTATGTAGCTCTTTGCCTAAAATGGTTACAATTTGATCGGTTGTGCAATTGGCAATGCTTGAAATATCAATAATGGTTAAATTCATACAAACTCTGCCAATAATTGGAGCATATTGATCGTTGACGATCACAAATCCACAATTAGAAAGACGCGCATCAAGTCCTTCATGATAGCCAATAGATATTGTTGCAATTGTCATATCCTTATCAGCCTGAAACATTCCATCATATCCAATTTTGGTTCCAGTTACGACTCTTTTTATTTGTAAAATTCGAGCTTTTAAAGAAAGAGCTGGTCGAAGTAGTTTTTGTTTTTCGGTATCATGTTTTTGCAAGTAACCATACAAGCCAATGCCGATGCGCGCAAAATTATATTGTTGTGTTAATAGTAAACTGCCATGAGAGTTTGCAAGATGAGTTATAAGATTTTTTTGCATCGCTTTGGTAAAGAGTGATTCTTGTTGTTGTGCTCTTTGTTGATCATAACCTTGAGCCAGATGAGAAAAAATACCTACAATTGATATCCATGAAAGCTTTTTGATCGCATCTATAAATGGATCAAGCTCTTGCAATGTGACGCCAAGACGAGACATGCCTGTATCAACTTTAATATGGACTTTAATTTGTTTTTGATATTTGAATCCTATGTGATCTAATGCATGGACAATATCAAGATTGTAGACAGCCACTTGAATATCATAAAGGGCTATAGCATCATAATGCGCATCAAGATACCCTATAACTAAGATAGTTTTTTGTATACCTTTTTGTCGAATTGTCATTGCTTCTGATAAATTAATGGTACATAAAGCTGCAATATCTTTGCATTGATCATATATTTGAGCAATTTCGATCAGACCGTGTCCGTAAGCATTTGATTTGATTACTCCTGCTATGAGAGTATTTTTGCCAAGCCACTGTTGAAATTGAGCCGCATTGTGTGCGATTGCTGATGCGTCAATTTCGACCCAATTTTGCCAAAGATTGTAGTCTTGAGATGGGAAAGAGTTTTTTGATATGTGCGTGTGATAATTCATGTTATTTAGTATAAAAAGTATCATAAAAATATCTATGGAATTAAAAAAATGACGAAATGAAAAGTTGCAAAATTGACGATTTTTCGGATCTCAAGTAAACTAAATAAGTATCTTATAGTTCGTTTTACAACAAATTCAGTTGAAATCTAAAGAAAATTTATGAAAAAAAAACAGCCTGTCAAATATACTCATATCATTTATGGCGTTCATCCAGTTCAAGAGTTATTGCAATCAAAGCGTTTAAAAATTGGCGCAATTTACACATTAAAAAATCCAATTAAATCATGGACAGCTCTTTCTAAACTTGTACCTTCTCATATTCCTGTTTCTTTAGTAACACGAGAAACTTTGGATAATGTTGCAGGTTCAAAAGATCACCAAGGTATTTTAGCATTTGTTGGAGAATTTCCGTTTTCTCAAACTATGTTTACCCCAGATAAGCACAAGTTTATTGTGGTGCTCGATGAAATTCAAGACGTACGAAATCTTGGAGCTATTTTACGATCAGCTTATTGTACCGGTGTTGACGGAGTTGTGTTGGTTAAGTCTCATGCAGCATCTTTAACGCCTGCAGCATTTAAATCTTCAGCTGGGCTTGCATTGCATTTACCAATTTACCTTGCTCCTTCGATTAAAGCAGCAATTTTTGAATTAAAAAAGTCTGGATACAACATTTATTGTGCTACTTTAGGCGGCAGTCAAAGTGTTGCAGATTTTACATTTCAATCTCCAGCGGTGCTTGTTATTGGTAATGAAGAAGTTGGTATTTCTCAGGATGTTGCAAAAATGGGAACAAGGATTTTATTGCCACAACGAAGACCAGACATTTCATATAATGCATCAGTTGCGGCAGGTATTTTAATGTATTCAATTGGTTTACAACTGAAAAAAATTTAAAATATAAAAATATTGATGTAGAATCGCTGACAGTAGAACAATATGAATCGTTGTGCTCTCAGCGATTTTTGTTTTCAGAATTTATCTTGGAAATTATTAAAATTTGAGCATACTAAACAAGGTGTTATAAAATAATTTTTTTTGTGTCTAAGGAGTGCATAGTGATAAAAAAAATAATAATGATGTTCTGTTTGTTCATGTTTTCGCATGTACCAGCGCAAGATCCTATGGATCAAATTAATTTTGATATGGCTTTTCAGGAATTATTGTATGAGATGGGTATGAACCTTGCTCAACAAGATCTTATTGTTGATAGTAATTTAGCAAGACAAGCAGTCATTAATCTTTACAATCAGGTTGATGATTTTCATGAAATTGTCGATCTATTTATGATGATTGACGAAGAGTTGGTGCAAGCTCAGATTACAACTATTCAAGATTTAATTGATTATCATGTTGTTATGCATAATGATATCGCTCAAGCTTTTCTTGCATGGCTTGTTGCTTATCAACAAACCTTTATAATTTTTATACAGATTCATGGTTCAAACGCTTCATTTATAGATTGGTGTAGCGATATTATGTTGCTGTCTAATTTAGAGCAAGATCAAGAGTTGCAAGATCCTTTATATCAGGATTTATTGCAAGCTTGTTGTTATACATTGCAGATTCAAGAGGATTTGGAATTATTATTAGAAGATCTTGAATAAACTATTGCGTTGATTTTTTACAATAGCTCTTTTCGAAGAGCTATTTTTTTTGCCTATCAAGCAACAAGATCCTCTTGAAATTTTGAGATTATTGACTATTGAAATGAAAAAGTAGTATACCAAAAGGAGTAATTCTTTTGCTGGATAGGGGGGTATATGACAGCATTTCAAAGAACAATAATTGGTTTTATCATTATTATTGGAATTATGTGGTTTTTTACAAAACATACATCGGATATGCAAATTGTGTATCCGGATAATTGTGTATATGTTGTAGATCATGTTTTTTCGCCAGAGATCTCATTGCAGATTAAAGCTTTTATTGATAAGGCTTATAAAAAAAGTAAAAATCCATCAGGTTTGTTACCAGCAATAGAAGGGCACTTTCCTTGCGTTAAATCGATTATTATCGATATGCATAATCCAGATGCTTTGCATTTTACTATTCAAGCTTATCATCCAATGTTTATGATTAATGATGAACATGTTGTTTGTCATGAAGGAAAAATGTTTTCTACTTCTATCTTTGCTCAAGATCAATTAACGAAGTTAGAAAACATACAGTTTAATGAAGTTGTTACGCCAAAACATGTTCAAAGACTCACTGAGTTTTTTGTATCTTTACCTTCTTTGTTTTTTCAAGATTTTTCAGTTCGATGGGTTGATAAGCATGCAATTTGGTTAGATCAAAAACAAGATAAAGGTTTTTCTTTCGATCTTTCGTTATTGGTTGGGTTTGATGTTATTCCAACTGAGCAGGATATCATGGATTGTCGAAAATTACGGGGACAGATTGTCGATAAGCCATGTAAAGATAAAAGAGGTAAACCATGCAAAGGTAATATAACATGGGTATGTGATTTACGATTTAATGAACAAATCGTTGTGTTTTCTACAAATAAGGGGGTATGAAAATGGCAAAAGTTTTTTCGAATATAATTACTGCAATTGATATTGGTACGACTAAAATATGTGTTTTAATAGCACGTAAATTGAGTAATGATCAGGTAGAAGTCTTAGGGATCGGCAGAGCGCCATCTTATGGTTTAAGTAAAGGGGTTGTTGTAGATATTGCAAAAACAGTATCTTCGATCAAGCAAGCGGTTCAAGAAGCTCAATTAATGGCTGAATGTCAAATTGAATCAGCCTATATTGGTATTTCTGGAGCGCATATTCATTCATTTAATTCATCTGGCGCGGTGCCGATTAAGCGTTCATCAGTAACGCAAGAAGATATAGATACTGTGCTTGCTGCAGCTAAAGCTGTACCTATAGAAAAAGGACAAAAAGTTTTACACGTTTTGCCTCAATATTTTATGGTCGACGGGCAAGAAAAGATCGAAAATCCTATGGGGTTACATGGGGTACGATTAGAAGTTGTCGTTCATGTTATTACAGGATCCATTGCATCGATT
>CANCGK010000019.1 GCA_947377595.1 bacterium
ATTAGGCTTAGATATTATTGAATGGATATTGCATCCAGAACAAGCATTTATTAACAAAGGAGCTTTGATGGAATCTTTTGTTGGTCAAGAATTATTAGCTTATGCTTTACCAAGTCGTAAGCATGCGTTGTATTATTGGCATAAAGAATCAAAAGCTGATCAAGCAGAAATAGATTATGTCGTGCAACTTGCTGGTCGTATTATTCCAATCGAAGTCAAAGCCGGAAAAGGCAAGACGTTACAAAGTTTGCAATCTTTTTTAAAAAAACATCCTGATTGTCCTTATGGATTAAGATTTTCTGGCAACAATTATTCTGATTACCAATCGATACGATCCTATCCTTTGTATGCGATTGCTCAAGTGATGACGCAGCATGATGAGCAGATGAGAAAAGCGATACTGCATTTAGTTGCATAAATCGTCAATGTTTTTGCAATGATAATGATGATATAAGATAAAAAGCGCAGTATGAAGTGATATTATCTGCCTCATGCTGCGTTTTCTATTTTTGTGACAGCCAGTTGCAAAATCCCCCCCCCTTGGTATTCTTTATGTGTAGTTAAAAACAAAGAGTATGACAAAGGGAAATGTATGATTAAAAATAAAAAAATGCGCCTTGGTTTGCTTTGTTTTGGATTAATCAATTCGGTGATGGTATCGAGTAATCCTCTAATAGAGCTAGGTTGTGGAGTAGTTTCGGTAATCGCCAATACAATGCATATTTTAAATCTTAAGGATGAGTGGGAGTTGTATAATGCATCAACAGAAGGTGTTCGTAAGGAATATGATAGAAATATTCTGGATTATCATGATGATGAAAATCAAAAAAAAGTATACAAGGCTCGTAAGGAGTATATTTTGAAGAAAGATTTAGGAATATGGCCTGATACAGGCGAAATTTCGGACATAATAAGGGATCAGTTGAAAGACAAAGATACATTTATTTTTTGCCGATTGCCAATTTTTTTGGCAACTGGTTTGGGATCTTTAGTTGCACTAAGTACAGAAAGGTTAAGAGTTTCAGATTCATTACCGATTCAAGTTGCGACTATGAATTTAGTTCTTGCTGGACCGATGAGAGGAGCAATTACACTAGGACAATATCGATTATATCAAGCTCAAAAGCAAGCTGCTACGATTACTCAAGATACTGTGCAAGATTATCAAGATTATTTAAATCCAAACATACGAGAAAAATCAAAATCAAAGCCAGCTATTAAAGTTTGTTTTTCTAAAGATGATCATAAAACATTTGATTGGAGTAAAGTTACGCATGTCCATCGAACAAATTTTGCAGAGCAAACAAAACATAATATTTTGATCGCAAAAGATCAGGAACTGAATACAGCTTTTTGGGATAATTTTGGCACTAAAACATATCCTTGGAGATTACATTGGAGAGATGTGCAAAGTTTTAGGGAATCTGTTCAGCCACAAAAAGCACTTGCCCAAGATGATACACATCGAAAATTGGGAGATTCTACAGTTAGAGAAAAAATATCCAGAGTGCAAGGTGAATTTAAATCGTTGAGACATGATATTTTAGATCCTGCAAAAGCCGAAGAAAATGACGTAAAGTTTCAGGCTTCGAAAGATGCATACGAAGCAGGGGAATATTTTCAAAAGAAATATGTAACTGGGTCTTAAATAACATACATACGTTCAGATATTTTTTATCAGGTAAGGTGATGATGTAGTTTATCACCTTACCTGATTTTTTTAAGCGATGTGTAACGTAAAAAATCTCTTGATAGTTATTGTAACCAGATTAATCATGAGCTTCATGTTATTTGTAAGAATAGCGAGCAAATTTTATAAAAAAAATAAGGCGTTTAGTTTTTTACGACAGGGCTTGCAAAATAGAGTGGGAAGATTTCCTGTTCTGTTTTATTTTCAGCAAATTTTGCAACCGTTGCGTCAATTAAATTTTGTGGTGATGCAAAAAGTATGTTTTCTTGAATGATACCATGAGTAAATTTTTTTAAGATCATATCTTTATGTTTGACGGCGCCGTTGCCTATAAAAATAAGATTATGTTGATCAGAATTTTCGATTTTACTCAGGACATGTTCTATTGAATCGTAACCATATTCTTGCGTGGCTTGCATACCAAAATACACATCATTGCCAAATGCGTCTAAAATGACAATCGTATTTTTGTGTAAGTTATTGCTTAATAATAATTCTAAGCCATTGCATGCAACCAATGGGATATGTTGAGCAAATGCTAGTGCATTGGCCGTTGCAATAATACTGCGTAACGTGTTAAATGGTCCAGGACCTGTATTAATGCCGACGCATGCAATATCAGATAACTGCAAATTATGTTCTTTGAGTATGTTTTTTAACGCAGGAATTAAACCGCTCATGGCCTGAAATTTTGAAATAGTTTGACTTGTCAGTATCGTCTGATCGCAAGAAAGCGTGACAGTCAGATACTGATATGGATATTGAATGGTAATAAAGTATGGCATGAAGTTTATTTTTTTACTTTTTGTTGTTGTAAGAATATTCCAAAATGATCAAATTCTAATGTTTTTTCTTTTTTTAATGATACTTTTCCGCAATTAAGACATTTCCAGCCTTCAAAGCTTAAAAAATGATCAAAAAAAGATTGCTGGATCATAAGACCTGAACATTTTCTACACTTCATTATTACTCCATTTTTATTTTAATAATGCTGTATTTCTTTTTTATTACAAGACTTTAGAAAAATATTAGTATGCTTGTCAATAAAATGCTAGATTTACAAATTAGCTAAATACGGTAGATATGATTCTAATATTATGGCAGCGGCGATTGAATGCTGTTGTAATTTTTCTTCTTTGTTTTTTGGATTTTTTAACATGCGTGCTTGCTTGCTCGAAAGTCTTTCGTCCCATAAAACCCATGTTTGTTCTGGAAACATAGTTTCTAATTTTTCTTTTGTTGTAACAACAAGGCGAGTTTGATCGCTTTCATGTCCCTGCATTGTTTTTGGGTAGCCTACAACGACAATAGAAACCTTCTCTTGACGTAAAACATCTTGTAAAAATGTTTCTAAATCTGCTGCAGCAACGGTTTTGTATGGTTTAGAAAAAAAACGTAAGGCATCGGTCAATGCAGTTCCCACCCATGCATCGCCAAGATCAAGAGCCATAACTTTCATAAATATCCTTATTTTCTATGTTTTCTATCGCAAATTAATTGCGTGATTCTTTTCTAATTTTATGTATGCTAATACCTGTGTAATATACCATAAAATAACCGTTATATTAAGGAATAGTATGGAATTTTCATCTATGATTATGACTCTTGCTCAACGTAGTTGGAGCTGGCCTTTACTTGTTGGAGTTTTTCTTGCAAGTGTTTTTATATCGTTGCAATTAAGATTCGTGCAATTTAGATATTTTTTTAGTTCAATTCGTATGCTTTTTGCCAGCGATGATAGTGAAAAGCAATCTCAAAAAAAAGCAGAAGAATTAACTGCATTTCAGGCATTTATTAATACGCTTGGTGCAAATATTGGTAATGGTAGTTTAGGAGGTATTCCTGTTGCTATTTGTGCGGGTGGGCCAGGTGCTATTTTTTGGTTAATGATTATGTCGACATTAGCAGTTGCTTTGCGTTATGCAGAAGTTTATTTAGGTATGGCATTTATTGGTAAATATAGATTTGGTAGCGCTAAGGGTGGACCAATGTTGTATTTAAGTTTATTGCCAGGTGGTTTTATTTTATCCTATCTTTTTGCATTTTTTTGTTTTGGGTATGCTATTTTTGCAGGTAATATTATTCAATGTAATACTGTTGGTCTTGCATTACAAAAAACATGGGCAATAGATCCGTATTACACAGCCTTTTTTGTACTTGCTTTTATTTTGTATATTTTAATTGGTGGTGCAGCTCGAGTTGTTAAATTTTTAGATATGCTCGTACCGTTTAAAGTCGGATTATTTATTGGATCTTGTTTAATTGTTCTTATCTATAATTATCAAGCTATTCCCCATGCTTTTTATTTAATTTGGCATGGAGCATTTTATCCGCAAGCATTTATTGGTGGATCTTTTGCGTATGCATTGCAAACAGTTATGACTGTTGGCTTGCAACGAAGTGTTTTAATTCACGAAGCTGGTTTAGGCACAGCAGCTGTTGCTTTTGGTTCAACAACAGGTCAATTTGCGGTTAAAGATAGTATTCTATCTATGCTCAGTGTCTACATTAATACACACGTCATTTGTTTGATGATTGGTCTTGCTTTGCTGACAACTGGAGTTTGGGATAATGGTCAAACAAGTTCAGCATTAGTTGTTTGTGCTTATGAAACAGTTTTCGGTTCATTTGGCGGATGGATTATTTCATTTTTAACTATTAATTTTGGTGTCAGTGTTTTAATTTCTTACGCTTACTTAGGCAAAGTTTGTTGGAGCTTTTTAACAGGTGGACGATATATGTTTATATTTCCAGTTATTTATGCAATGGCAGCTTTTGTTGGAACCTTTATGACTGTTGGTATTGTTTGGCAATTAGCTGATATTGTTAATGCAGGATTATTGATTGTCAATATTCTTGGGCTTTTATGGTTTATGACAACTATTCGTAAAGGTCTTGTAGAGTACGAAAGTCAACGTAAAGTATGATGAAAATTGAGTTACCAAAAATTTATCCAGTCGCAAGTCATACGGACAATGTAGGTCCAGGAACAACGTTTGTTGCGATTCCTGGAAGTAAAGATGATGGTAGTAGGTATATTGCTGTCGCATTGCAACGTGGCGCTACACAAATTGTTATCGAATCTGGTTTGCAATTATCTGATGATATGATGCACGCTATACAAGTAGCTGATGCAAAGTTGCTTGTTGTTCAAAATTGTCGTCAAGAGCTTGCGCATTTAATTGCGCAAGCGCTTGATTATCCTGCTAAAAAATTAAAAATTATTGGGATTACAGGTACTAAAGGTAAAACATCAACGTCTTACATGGTTCATCATTTGCTTTCGCAACAAGGTCATAAAGTTGCGTTAATTAGTACGGCAGAAAAATTAATTGGTTCAAAATTAGTTTCGATGGATTTAACAACACCGTTGCCCGAACACCTTCATATGTTTTTTAATGTGTGCGTACAGCATGATGTTGAATATGTTGTTATGGAAGTTTCAGCACAATCATTAACATTGCACCGAGTCGCAGGTTTAGAATTTGCAGCAGGGGCATTTACTAATTTTTCTTTAGAACATTTAGAATTTTATGCAACTATGCAAGACTATTTAGATGCCAAGATGCAATTTTTTAGTATGATTAAAAATCCTCAAAATATGTTTATTAATTGTGATGATCCTTATGGATCTATTATTTGTAAAGAGCAGCTACAATTAAGTAGTTATTCTTTTCAAGATAAGTCTGCTACTTGGTATGCAATGTCTTCTTTGCGTCAAGGATCTTTGAGCGTTTTAGTACAAGATCATGGTTCGATACATACTATTTCTGCACGTTTAGTAGGTAAGTTTAATGCATATAATCTATTCGTAGCATCATTAATAGTTCATAGTTTAGGTTTTAGTTTTGAGCACATAGCTCAGGCGGCCGCGACTTTACCTCAAATTCCAGGAAGAATGGAACAATATCCATTAAAGAATGGTGCGACTTGTTTTATTGATTACGCTCATAATCCTTCATCGTATCAAGCTGTGTTATCAACATTGCGACATATGACGGATGATTTAATCGTTGTTTTTGGTGCTGGTGGAGCACGTGATAAAAGTAAGCGGCCTATGATGGGAGCAATTGTTGAAAAATATGCTAATTTAGCTATCGTTACGTCTGATAATCCTCGTAATGAATCAGCAGCAGATATTGCCGATGACATCGTTGCAGGTTTTACAGGAATTGATTCTTTTAAGCATGTGCGTGAATTAAATCGTACGAGTGCTATTCAATTAGCTTATGAGTTATCAAAGCAAGGAACAATTATTGCAGTGCTTGGAAAAGGGCGTGATGAGTATCAAATTGTAGGATCTTTAACATTTCCTTTTAAAGAGCGAGCGATTATTCGGCCTTTTATGAAAGAAAATAATCTTTAGATAATCAGCGAAAAATTAGTATTTTTCTTGGTCTATGATTTATGTTGCTTTACATGGTTTTCAATTTTTTCATAAGATTGAAAACCATGTTTTTTTTGAAAAATACTGATGAAATAATCCGTTGGTATTTTTATTTGATTCATTTTCAATGTCTTTGTTGTATGTTTTTCAACATGTTTTGAATTATATTTTTTGTATTTATTGTTTTAATGTAATTATATATACTTATTCAAGTAGTATTCTGCTTTTTTTGTGTAGTTACTTTTTTCAAAATGATTTACCTATATCTTAAAGAGTTATGAGCGTTACATTTATTATTGAGATTGAAGTTTGAATGTATACAATATTATATGATGAATAGACGGGAATTTTTTTATGATTATGTTGCACATATTTTTTTTATGTATAAGTCAAATAACTTTATTGCAAGCGCAAGCGTTAAATTCTGTTGTGCCTGTAAGAAGGCTTAATTTATCAATGTTTACATTTGAAGATGAGGAGTGGCCAAATAATAGTTCATTTTCAGAATTTTTAGATCACTGCATGAAAACTCAAACTGAATTGCAGCCGTTTAAAAAACGTAAAGCTGCATGGAATATATTAGAGCGTTATTATAAGTACAATAACAAAATAAGTAATCATGTTATTGGTAATAATAGAATGACATGGCAGAATTTACAACTATTAGCTGGGCAAGAAGATGACCCATCTTTATATGTTGCTAATTCTGTAAGTCGCGCATCAACAGAATTAGGTCGAGTGACATTATTTTCATGGATAGCTCAACCGATTGATGATTGTAAAGAGTTACAAAGAAGACAGGCATGCGTAAAATTTTTATTAGAGCATGAAGATTTTTTTAATCAATTAGATAGTTTACTAGAAGATTTTAAGCAATTTGAGAATTTATTATTGTCATTTTGGTTTAATGATCCTTTAAAGCAAGCAGCAACTCGTAATTATTTTAAATTTTCTAAAGTACCAGCTTTTGAACAATATTGTAATGAGAGTTCGGCAATATTATCTGCAGGGGTTGTGTTCGATCATCAAAGACGAATTATGGCAGCTTTGATGGCAGGATGTGCAGCTGCATCACTGCCGATCTACGGAACATCTCGGATTTTTTCTGATTATAGAAATGTTAAATTAGATTCTTTGGTTTCTTCAGGAGGTCCAGTATTTGGATGGATATCATGGGCCGATAATAATCTGATTCAGTCGCTTGCGTGCATTGCTTCGGGAGTTTATTGTGGTTTTCAATTTCAAGATCAATCTCAATGGGCTAAAGATAATTTTAAGTTAAATATGTGCCTGCAGGAAAAATTGCATTGTGTAGCACAAGCTTTTAACACAATAAAAAAAACAGGATGTATGTTTTCATCTTTGGATAGTTTTACATTTCAAAATAAACGTAATTTGTCTCAAGCTATTGAAAAATTTGTAAATTGTAATGCTAAAAGTCAAAAATTAATGAAGCTTTTAGATAGTAGAACTTTTCAACAAGAATCATCTGTAATTGCAAATTGGGGCGAAATTTTAGTAGCTTATCGCTTAATGAATGAATTAACTTGTGAGATGGAAGGTATGTTGTGTGTTTTTGCAGAATTAGATGCTTATATGTCAATAGCTCGATTTTATAAAGAATGCCAACGTAGTAATGTGCCTTGTTCATTTGCTTGCTATAATCAAGATAGTTTAAAGCCAGAAGTGTCATTTTCTGATTTATGGAATCCTTTGCTTGATAAAGATATAGCTGTTGCAAATTCAATAAGCCTTGGAGGCAAGTCTGATATCTATAATTTGATTATCACAGGACCAAATGAAGCTGGTAAATCGACATTTGTAAAAGCAGTGGCAATTGGAGTTGTGCTAGCGCAAAGTATTGGTATTGTTCCTGCAGCTCAGGCAACTATAACTCCATTTTCTTATATTACTACGTATTTAAACATTACTGATCAATATGGTAAATCACTTTTTGAGGCGCAAGTTGATCGAATTAAAGCAATTTTAGATCATATTGATGCTATGGATAATTCGTTATTCAGCTTTGTTATTATTGATGAATTATTTAATGGGACTGATGCTCGAGTTGGTCAAGCGGCATCATATAGTGTAGCAGATTATTTAAGTAAAAAATCACAAGTGATTTCAATTTTTCCTACGCATTTTCCAGAATTAGTATTACTTGAAAATAATGGTAATTCTGTAAATTATAAAGTATCAGCTGTACTTAATAGTGCAGGAAAGATTACATACCCATTTATCGTAGAAAAAGGTATATCCACACAAAATATTGTGCTTGATATTATGCGTAATGAAAATTTTAATGATACAATTATTCAGCAGACAGCTGATCGATTAGCTTGTAAAAAATAAAGAATTAGTTTGATACTCAGGCTTTTGTAAAGAGCATTCTTTACAAAAGCCTTTAAAAAAGGTATTTTTTCTATACGTGTCAGTTTAATTTCAATAATTTTAAAGGTGGTTTAGCTATGACAAGTGATTGTTTATATGCAATAATTGCTGGCGCATCGATTTTAGGTTGTTTGGTTATTGCTTTCCTTAATATGCGTATTGCATCTGTTAAGGTAAATGATAAAAAAGCAGCTAAAATTGCCGCAGCAATTCGCAGTGGTGCAATGATATTTTTACGAGAAGAATATAAGATTATTACTGGTGTAGCATTAATTGTTGCAGCTTTATTAGCTTATGTTACTTGTGATTTTTATGTTCCGGTAGCATTCTTGCTATCTTGTTCTATTTCTATGTTTGTTGGTTTTGTTGGTATGCGTGCTGCAACTGGTGCAAACGTTCGTACAACAATTGCAGCAAAAGATTCTGGTGAATCTGCAGCATTGTTAACAGCTTTTTTTGGCGGTGGAGTCATGGGATTTGCGGTTGCAAGTTTTGGACTTTTAGGCCTTGGCGTTGTTTTCTTTTTTGCTTTCCAATTGCCACATTTTGTTCAAATTATCACAGCTTTTGGCGCAGGAACAAGTCTTGTTGCTTTCTTTGCTCGTGTTGGCGGCGGTATTTATACCAAATCAGCTGACGTTGGTGCAGATTTAGTAGGTAAACTTGAACTTGGTATTCCAGAAGATGACCCTCGTAACCCTGCAGTTATTGCAGATAACGTAGGTGACTGTGTGGGTGATACTGCTGGTATGGGTGCTGATATTTTTGAATCATACGTTGGTGCGATGGTTTCATCAATTATTTTAGCAATCAGTGGTAACTATAGTTTTGATGTTATTACACTACCGTTAGTTTTATCAGCATTAGGTCTTGTTGGTTCAGCTACAGGTATTTTATTTGGTTATTTAGTAAAACAAGCTCCTGCAGCATTGTTGCGTAATGCAACTTATGTTGCAATGGTTGTGTTCTTAAGTTTAGCATATGGCTACATGAATTACATGGTCATTGATTTACAGTTCTTTGCAGCTGTGATTATTGGTTGTGTATCTGGTGTTGCAATTGGTATGATTACAGAATATTATACTGGTGGTAAACCAATGATCGATGTTGCTCGCAGTTCAATTTCTGGTGCAGCAACAAATATTATTTATGGTTTGTCAGTTGGTATGGAATCAACAGTTTTCCCTGTTTTATTCTTGTCTGGCGCAACATTAATGGCATTTACTTATGGTGGAGGCTTGTTGGGAGTTTCTATCGCTGCAGTTGGTATGTTAGCAACTGTTGGTATAACCATGACTGTCGATGCGTATGGTCCTATTGCGGATAACGCAGGCGGTATTGCAGAAATGGCTGGTTTTGATAAATCAGTTCGTAAAATTACTGACGGCTTAGATGCTTTAGGTAATACAACAGCTGCAATGGGTAAAGGTTTTGCAATTGGTTCAGCTTTGATGACTTCAGTTGCTTTATTTAATGCATTTGCTCAACAAGCAGGTATTGCTGCAATTAACGTAATTGATCCTACTGTTTTAGTTGGTGTATTTATTGGTGGTATTATGCCATTTTTAATATCTGCTTTAACGATGCGTTCAGTTGGTGATGCAGCGCTTAAAATGGTTGTTGAAGTTCGTCGTCAATTTAAAGAAATTGCTGGCTTAGCACAAGGTACAACAGATCCTGACTACGAAAGCTGTATTGCAATTGCAACAAAAGCTGCATTGCAAGAAATGGTTTTACCAGGCGTTTTATCAATTTTAGCTCCTATCGCAATTTTCTATATCTTAGGTGTACAAGCTTTAGGTGGATTATTGGTAGGTTCAAGTGTTGTTGGCGTATTGCTTGCATTGATGATGGCAAACGGCGGCGGTGCATGGGACAATGCTAAAAAATATATTGAATCAGGTGAGCTTGGCGGTAAAGGTTCTGATGCGCATAAAGCTGCGATCGTTGGCGATACTGTTGGCGACCCATTCAAAGATACATCAGGTCCAGCATTAAACATTTTGATCAAGTTAATGTCTGTTGTGGCATTGTTACTTGTTTCATAGTTTTTTAGATCTATAAAAATAAAAAGTCCAAGTCTCTTGTTTTTACAAGGTGCTTGGGCTTTTTTGTATGCTTTAATGGTAATAAAATTTAAATTTAATCTAAAAATGGATTTGTGATTTTTAAATTATTGTCAATGATTTGATTATGATGCATATCTTCTGATAGTAGTAGATTGCAATCATATTCAAGCGCGGTTGATACAATTAAACTGTCGGGAAAAGAGTATTTATATTTTGTAGCTATTTTTAAAGCTTGTTTGATTGTTGAGTAATGAATAATTGCAATATCAAAAATTGTATGAAATTCTTCTAAGGCAGATTCAATTGAATGGTAATCTTGTTTGAGCTTTTTGTGCATAATATTGCTGAATTCAAATAAAACTTGCGTGCTGATAATAATATTTTCATGCTCATGCAAAATAGCTTGAGCTTTATTATGTTTGATAGGTTCATCCGTAGCGTACATATACAATAAAACATTCGTGTCTAAAAAAGTTTTATTCTTCATAAGCATCATCTCGATTAAATTTATAGCCATTCATAGGAACTTTTAAAGCTGTAAGTTTTTTTTGAGAAGGTTTTGATATTTTTGTAGATTTATCAAGAAGTAATATGACTCGAAATTGACCTGAAATTTCATCAATGAATTCTTCTGGTATTTCTATAAGGCGATTGTTTTTTTTGGTTGCAATAAATTCTATAGCATTTTGCATAGTATATTCCTTTGCATAAATAGCTGATAATATATAAAAATGCTACATTCTTTTTTAAAATATAACAATAGTAATCAAATAT
This sequence comes from bacterium, assembly GCA_947377595.1. Lineage (GTDB taxonomy): Bacteria > Babelota > Babeliae > Babelales > Chromulinivoraceae > Chromulinivorax. Next base: position 11,315 of record CANCGK010000019.1, read on the forward strand.
TTATGACATCTAAGTTGATTTTAATTCTTATTTTTTTTACAAGGTGCTTGGGCTTTTTTGCATGATGTCTTGAAGATTTTATCAGTTCGGGGCATACTAAAAAATATAAGAAAAGCTTAATTTTTAGAGGTAATTATGAAGTTTGTTGATCCTAAAGTTGATTCAGCTTTTAAATTGCTGTTTGGTGTTCCATCGAATAAAAAATTGGTTAAAGATTTTTTAAATTCTGTATTAAGTTTATATGATGGCAATTTGATTGAAGAGATAGAGTTTATCAGCAGTGAAATTGTCTCACCTGTGCAAGAGTTTGGCGGTAATAAAGTTTTTATTGATATTCACTGCTTGGATCAGCGAAAGCATAATTATATCATCGAAATGCAAGTAGAAAATCAACATAATTTTGTTCCAAGAATTATGTATTATACGAGCAGAGCGTTGTGGCTGCAAAAAGTTAAAAGAGGTGATTATCAAAGTCTCCTGCCGGTCATTGGTATCGGAATTGTCAATTATAAGCTTTTTAATAATCAAGAAAATGTATCAGGCAATCCTGTATCAAAATATGTATTTAAGCACGAAGTTGATAATACTCTCTTACCAGATTCGATTTTAGATTTTTACTTTGTAGAGTTACCAAAATTTCGTAAAAAATTAGAAGAGCTGCAAACTCAATTAGATCGTTGGTTATATTTTTTAAAATATGCAGATGATTTAACCTTTGTGCCAGATCAATTGAGTCCGTTGCAAGATGCTTTTGATGTTTTAAATGAAGTGACGTGGGATGTGCAGCGACTAGCGCAATATCGTCAAGAGGAAGAACAGCTTGGAGCAAAACAACGAATTGAAGAAGGCGCTCGAAAAGATGGCATGCAAGAAGGTATAGAATTGATTGCTTGTAATTTGTTGCACAATGGAATGAGTATCGAACTTGTCGCGCAAAATACTGGTTTGTCGTATGAACGCATACAAGAGTTGTGTAAAAAATAACAAGTTTACAATAAATTTTTAGATCTATAAAAATAAAAAGTCCAAGTCTCTTGTTTTTACAAGGTGCTTGGGCTTTTTTAATTTAAAATCATGATTAAGTTATTTGTTTTGCACGTTGTTATTTGCTTTGCCTTTTATTTTTTTAGATTTTCCTGGTGAAGATGTTAAATTTTGTAATTTTTGAATGATAACATCTTGTTCAGTTGCTCCAATTTGACTATCAACAACTCTGCCTTGATTGAAAAATAGCATTGTTGGATAACCTTCAATCTCTTGATCGGTATGTTTTTGCACATCTTGTTCTGCTTGTAGATTTGGACCATGAGCGGTATAAAATGTAACATGATTAAATTGATTGCTTTGTGCTAATTGTTCAAATTGAGGTTTTGTTTGTTTGCAATAATGACAATTATCCATGTGATATAAAACAGCGGATGGACCTTGGTTGTTTTGCAAAAAATTTTGATGATGATCTTGAGTTGTAATTTCAATGATTGTCGGTTGATCAAAAGGACAAGCTTTTGTGATCGTTGTTACAAATAGTGTATATAAAATTGCGTATTGCATTAGTTTTTTCATTTGATATTCCCCCTTGATAAATTCTATGTTCTTACTTGTAGTTTACCAAAAATAGGGTAGCGAAAGTCAATGATTGCATTTTTTT
>CANCGK010000020.1 GCA_947377595.1 bacterium
AATATAAATGAATTACGCTTTTCATCAAATATTCGTACTCATTTTTTTAATGAACAAAGTAAGTCTGTTCAAGCTCTTACTTTAATGCATGAAATTGAACATGCTAGTCAAGCACCATGGCTGCATACAATTCCTGCTGAACGACAAGCTGATGAGCGATCAGTAGAAGAATGTAATTGTTCAATCTGTTTACAAGTAAAAGCAGCTATGTTGAAAAATGTGGTAATGCCATCAGGATATTTAACGAGTGAGGATTTTGCTTGTCATGCACGTCAATCTACTTTTCGATGCAAAGCTCATACAGATCATGACATAACAGAGTTACAAGCTGCTTTGCAAAGTGGTGATAAGTTAAAAATAAAAGAAATAGATGATGCTATGGGTACGATATTTGATCGATTGCCGAAAGTTGATTGATTATTTTTTTCTTTGGCGTAAAGCACATTTAAATTATAAACCGAATTTTATGGTAAAGAGATTTGTTCGAAGAACAATGACCTTTGCAGTAAAATTCGGTTATTGTTATGTAAAATGATTTTTTTGTATGTAAAAACCAGTTGAAGATGCTGGTAAAAAGGGTAAAATTAAAACAAATAAGCTATATTTTAAATACATTGAGGTTTTTGTGAAATTAATACAAGGTCATGATACAATTTCGGTTGAAGAGTTAACATTGATGTCAAAAAAGATGTTTGAAAAAATTGTTAAAGCGGTTGTTGATATTGAAAAAAAAATGATGGTTGTTGATGCTCCTATGCACGCAGATCAAGAATGTTTTTTATTAGAAAGTGGTTCAGAGCAAGGAAATTTGTGGGGAATTAATCTTATTCCAGCAAATTTTGGATCAGAAGGTTTTGTAGTATTTGATTCAATGATTAATTTACGACCAGGGTGGGGTAATTTTAGTCGTGGAGTTGATGATCCAGCTATTCAAAAAGCAATTAAATTAGTTGTGAATCAATTTGTGAGAAATGTATGATTATTACAATTCATAAAGGTTTAACCTTGGAACGATGGTGTACATTATCTTTAAATGAGCAGCTTGCAAATGTTGGTTGTGATATTTCTCGAGCTATTAGGGGTAAAAATCAAGGAGATTTGCAATTTAGTCAACAGTCATTTTTACGATCTTTAGAACTTTTAAGTTTAACTATTTTAGATCCTAAGCATAAAGGTAAGGGATCTTTAAAAGAATTGCTGCGAATACGAGAGGCAATGATAGATTATTTTATGTTTGATAACAATTATAAAACTGATGATACATTTTGGGATAATTATTTTTTGAATTTTAATTATATGCATGCCATAGAAAAAGGAAAGTAAGAATAGCCTTTTAATTTTTTATCAGCAAAATTGTTTCATCTTGCCTATAATTTTTTTGTATCATGGCTTGAATGTTGTCAAAAAGAGTTGCATACTCAAGAAATATAGAAAGTTAAAAAATGATATAGAAAGGCATGCAATATGAGTATGAATTTTGCAAATCCTACAACAGATTTTACATTTAAACGTCTTTTTGGTAGTGATAATCATAAAAATTTAACCATCAGTTTATTAAATAATATTTTAGGCCGTAAACAGGGTAATTTAATAACGCAGGTAACTTTTGGTAATATCGAAAATATTCCTGTAGCAGATGGTCAAAAAGAATCGTATCTTGATATTTTGTGTAAAGATCAGCTGGGATATTATTTTATTATTGAAATGCAGGTCTCAAAAGATCAAGCTTTTGGAAAAAGATCGCTTTATTATTCTGCATTAAAACTTATAGATCAAATGCATGATAAAGATTTATACAGCAAAATAAAACCAGTCATTTTTATTGGAATTTTAAGCCATCCAATGTTTGCGAATCGAAATCGAGTTGTATCACATCATCTGATATGCGATATGGATACTGGTCATCAATCGTTTGAAGAATTGGAGTTTCATTATGTTGAACTGTGTAATTTTCATAAAACTTTAGATGAATTAACGAATGATCTTGATAAATGGTTGTTTTTTTTAAAATACGCCCAAGATTTACAGGTTATTCCCGATCAATTTGCTCCATCTCCAGAATTTCAACAAGCTTTTACTGTTCTTGAGCAGCGTCATTGGAATGAGCAAGAGCGTCGAGCGTATAGAAAAAGTTTAGATGTTTTACATAAAGATATGCAGTTACAGGCAGGGATCTTTGAAGAAGGTTTTGAGGATGGATTTGAAAAAGGTATTGAAAAAGGCATCGAGGAAGGTGTCAAAGTAGTTGCACTGAATTTATTAAAAAATAATATAGATATGCATGTTATTGCCCAGTCAACTGGGCTGACAATCGAGCAGATTGAAAAATTGAAAAAGTCGTAATCATAAGATAACTATAAAATTACAGGACCGATCATGAAGGGTTATGCTTCATGATCGGTCCTATTTTGTGTATTATAGGGATCAAATTTTGAAAATGAATTAATACAGGCTTCGATTTTGTTATCACAATATTTCCGGAAATGGGTGGGCGGCGGCTTATAATGCGCTCAATAAAAAGCGTTTTATCCCCGCCGGGGTCACGTGTCCCGGAGGTTGCATGGCAACCGTAGGGTTCTTAAAAAGTCTGAAATCAAAATGTGATCCCTATACATATTGTGATTATGCAATGTCATGATATGTGTGCGTATATATCGTACGCAGATCAATAATACTTTGTGATAGTACATCATCAGGTTGTTGCGTTATCCAATTATAAAAATGTAATGCGTTTTGATCATGAAAATCGATTTTCATCATTTTGCCGGATAATCGACTTTCGATAACTTGATCACGAATCGTGCGCATATGTCTCCAAAAATTGTAATAAGGTAATTTAATTTTACATAAAAACCCTGCATGGTCTTGTATGACAAATCCTTCGATATGTTTGCCGTTAAAAGTATATAATTTTCCTTCTTTTTGAACAGATTGATACCATCCAAAAAAAGATTGCCAGTCATAAAATTGCATTGCTTTGTGTTTATATTCAAAGCCATATTCTGCTGCAAATTTTTCTAACTGATCATATGGCAAGCAGGTAAAAGATTCTGTGCGTGCAATAATATCGAGCAGAACTATTTTATTGGTGTCATATGCAATGATGTGAGGATCATGACTTGTATCAATCACTTCAAAAACAAGATTGATATTATGGCTGCGTAGATAATTTTTTAATGCAGCTAATTTTTGGTGATCTATCTGTTGCATAAAAATTTCTTTAAAATAGGTTGTATGCATCGATTCTGGGTTTGATTTTGATGTAAAAAATAGTTCATCTTTTTGTTCATCATAACCAAGTATGCCTAAATATCCATTTTCTTTGACGTATACAGCTACAGGGTATTGTAATTTTAAAGAAAGATTATCAAGAGTTGTCGAAGGAATTTCGCCGATATTGAAAAATTTATCATAAGCTCGTGCTACAATTGTTCGATGATTATCGATAAATAATCCGCGTGCTTTGACAGGTACATCATTCCAGGATTTTTTAAAAAAGACCGAAGGTTTAAAAGTATAGCTTGAGATATGAGGGTAGCTCTCAAATTGTTTTTTACGAATGAGTTTATTGGAATCTAATTTTATCATAGATTCTTGACTTAATTTGCCTATGTCATCAGAGACGGTCTGTGCATCACCCATTATTTTTTCTTTGCGATAGGTATTATTTTTAATTTCTTGAACTTGTATAGCTCCATTGGCATGTAATATCATGACTCGCAGATAGCCGCCATATTCAACTTGAGCTTCTAAATTAAAGCTTTGTTGAGCAGCTTGAACAGGTAAAAAGTTTTTATTTCTATGGCCATGAATTTGTAACCAATTGGTATCGTGCATGACATGAGAAAATGTTTCATCAACTGGATATTCATACGCTCCGGTTCCTTTCCAGTATTGCATAGAAGGGATAAGAATTGGATGTTGCGGAACTGTTGAAATACCAGCATGCGTAACTAAACAAGAAAATTGAGCATATTCATAGATAAAACAGTCTACTAATTTTTGACATAGTTGTTCGGCTTGATTTTGTGAAAAATGTATATTCATCAGTTGTGGTAATGTATGATCTTGGAATTCTTTGCTGACAGCTTTTTCGCCTACGGCAAATCGATGGATATGAGTTTCGTGATTTCCCCAGAGCAAGGTAACATTTGGTGCAGGTAACAGAGTATGTAAAATAAATTGCATGACTTGATCATTTTCAATGCCACGATCTAAATAATCACCTACAAAAATATAATATTCATCTTTTTGTAGGCCATCTTGCAAATATTGTGCAAGCGGCTGAAAACAACCTTGAATATCCCCAATGTGATGAATCTTTTTATATGAGTTTAAATCTATTTTTTTGATATCCAGATAATCAACGAGTTTTTGATGATCGAATAGGTGATATGGAACAACGGTAATTTCTTCTGGAATGGGTTCATTGATAATATTTTGATAGGTTGCATGAATAACATCATCTTTAACTTGTCGGTAATGATCGCGAGATTTGTTTCTTGCAAGCGCGGTATCTAAAGATATATCAGAAAAATCTATGCATAACATTTCGTAACGATATATTTTTGCTCGTTTTATTATTTTAGAAAAATCGCGTGTTTTTTGAAATGTTGCATCAAAAACTATAAATTCACCGCGAGCCATTCTTTTATCTAAAATTTCATCGATTAACGACCAGACTTTATTTTCATTTTCATGATTAATTGATAATGCCCCTTGTGCAGATATGATAGGACTTGCCAACAGAAGTCTTACGCAATCAGAAGAAATAACATAAGGCTGTAATTGCTGCTTTTCTACAAAAGTTGATTTGCCTGCGCCTTGTACGCCACGCAACATAACTATTTTTCGCATATTAAAAACTTTCTCTATGGTAATGATTGGATTGGTTTACATGCATGATGTTTATATGCAAGTGATAAACAAACATAATAGATCTTTTTCAAAACCCTGCGATTGCTCTGCAATCTCCGGGAACTCATGAGTCCGGTGGGACTAATTCACTCATGAAATACAGCATTTTACGGCAGCCGCCGTCCTCTGTCGCCGTAGAGCGAAGCGTAGGCTAAATTATGCTCTCTATAGGTTATGAAATAAGTCTAATGTATATACATCAATGGTATTATGCAATAAAAAGTATCATGATATTGTATGATTGTATGTATGATGTAGATCTTTTTAAAAAATACTTTTCTTATCAAAAATCATTTGATATAATTACTATCACTTATATTTCATAAGAAATTCAAAATAATGTGCGCCCATAGCTCAATTGGATAGAGTACCGGATTTCGAATCCGTCGGTTATAGGTTCGACTCCTATTGGGCGCACCATTTTCGAGTTTTACAGTTCTTAACACTTCATAAAACACTAGTTTGAGCTTTATATCGATATTTACGTCTTTGTAAGTGCATTGCGATGTAAACATATCAATTACTCATCTTTTCTTGGCATTATTTCTCATTTTGAACATTAGGTCTGTATTTTCTAGATAATCTTCATCAGCTTTTTAGCTGGGTCAATTCAATAACGAAACGCGACGCTTGGTTTCACTAAAAAAAGGTTTAGGTTCTGTTGAGTTTTTGAAGAAAAAGAAAAAATAAGATATAATAGCACCAAAAAAGAGGTTTAAATCTTTTAAATTTAAGGTGCTATTATTACAAAAAATTATATAAGCGAATTAGTTTGCAGCAAAATTTTATTAAAAAAATAAATATTTACGAAAATATTAGCATGATCACACGAGAACAATTACTGACGGTTGATGTTGAAAAATTAGCGGATATATTGTTGACGCTGTATGCAAATAACAAAAATATGCACAAACAGATGGACTTATTATTTGCTGCGCTTCATGAAGATGATACTCAGTTAGTTGCGACAATTAAAAAAGAACTGTCTTCGTTGAAGCGATCAAAATCATATGTTGATTATTATGAATCTGGCGGGTTAGCTGATAGAATTGATGAATTGCGGCGTTCTATCTTTGAAGATTTGCAAAAAAAATCGCCTGAAAAAGCGATGGATATGATGATTAAATTGTTAGATGAAAGTACGCATACACTTGAACGATCAGATGATAGCAATGGAGAAATTCAATCTGTTTTTATACAAGCTACGCAAGATTGTGGTAGTATAGCAAAATTTGTATCTCGACCGATTGAAGATTTTGTTGATATTGTATTTGTGCTGTTTATGAATAATGAGTATGTCGTTTCTCAAGAAATTATTTTAGCATTTAAAGATGCTTTACAAGAGCAAGGATTACTATTATTGCAAAAACGTTTTGAATCTTCTTTACATAATCATGAATATTATAGATTGCGTAATGGATTACAGCAAATTGCAGATTGTTTACAAGATGTTGATGCATATATTCGCGCTTGTTTATCCACTGGTCCATTACGAACGCATGATTGTATAGAAATCGCTCGACGGTTTGTGCAGCATAACAGACCGCAAGAAGCTTTGAATTATACAGAAATAGCGATGAATGATCTTGATCTATCACATAGTTGGTATGATGATGTACTTGCTATAAAAATAGATGCTTTAGAGTTGAAGGGTGATTTTAAAATTGCTCAAGAAGAACGTATTGCTTGGTTTATGCGTAAACTTGACGGCAAGATCTATGATCAAATTTTACAGCATATGAAATCTGAATTGCATGAGGATTTTATTAAAACAGCATTGCAACAAGCATTTACTTGCAACAGTATATTTACGGCTATTAATTTTTTGATGCATATGAAAAATTTACAAGAATTATCAAATTTTATATTTATTCGTTTGGATGATATCAAAGGGGATGGTTATTATACATTACGGCCTGCTGCAGATGCATTACGAAATGATTACCCATTAGCTGCAATATTACTGTATCGAAAAATGATGCAATCAATTTTAGAACAGGCAAAATCTAAATATTATGATTATGCAGCGAAAGATTTGATAGATTGTGCGTTGTTAAGTTCGCATATTGTCGATTGGCAATCGTATGATAATCACGAAATTTATTTTCAACATATTGAAGAAAAGCATAAGCGAAAGCCGCGTTTTTGGGAAACTTATAAATCTGCTTTACAAAAACAAGCAGCTAAAGAAGCAAAATTGTTAGCACGTACAAAATAAATTACATGTTATTTATCCTGTTCGTTATATGATTGCTCAGTTAAGTAAAAAATAAAAAGTGATGTATGAAATTCATGAAAGGATTTTTTATGTTTGATAGATTCGCTTGTCCTACAATGGATTCTACTTTTAAACTTCTTTTTGGAGAAGATTCACATAAAAAAATAACTTTGGCTTTTTTAAATGATATTCTTGATCGTCAAGGTGAGAATGAAATTAAAGATATTGATTTTATAAAACAAGAACAGACACCGCGCCGTTTTGATGAAAGAAAAATGATTTTAGATATTAGTTGTAAAACTAAAGCTGGTCATAAATTTATTATAGAAATGCAAAGAGATAGAGAATCTTATTTTAAAAAACGTGCTGTTGCTTATTCAGCTCAATTAATTTGTCGACAATTATCACCGACAGAGTCTTATATTAAATTAATGCCAGTTATTTTTATTGGTATTTTGGGTGATGAAGGTAATGATGAAACAATAAATAAAAGAAAACATACAGAATCGATTTCGCACAATGTTTTTATGGATAAAGATACAAAAGAACAATCGATAGATTTAATTGAATTAGTTTTTGTAGATTTGAAAAAATTTAATAAACCAGTCCATGAATTAGAAAATCCTCGAGACAAATGGTTATTTTTTTTAAAACGTGCAATGTATCAAAAAGATATTCCCAAAGAATATAATGATTCACCTATAATTCAAGAGGCGTTTCGTGTTATGGAACGTATGAATTGGTCAGATGCACAAATGTATCATTATGAGGAAGAATTACGTGCATTTAAAAGAGATTTAACGCAAAAAGAAGCTGATGAAGAAGAAAGAAAAAAGCTTGAAGCAGAGCGAATAAATCTCGAAAAAGAGCGAAAAAAGCTTGAAGCAGAAAAAGACAGGCTTGAAAAAGAAAAAGAAGAACTTTTACAAGAAGTTAAAGTCAGTAAGCATATTGGTTTAGAGCAAGGAGCTCAAAAAAAAGCTGAAGAAATGGCATTGAATTTTTTAAAATTGGGTGTATCGATTGAGCAGGTTTCTCAAGGTACTGGTTTGTCGATTGAACAGGTTGAAAATTTAAAAAAATGAATTAAATCAAAAAGTGGCATAGTCTGATAGGTAAACCTATCGGACTATGCCACAAATTTTTATTATACTTTTCTTACAAACTCAGATTTTAAACCCATTTTACCAAAGCCATCAATTTTGCAATCAATATTATGATCTTCGTCGACGAGTTGTATATTTTTTACTTTTGTTCCAGCTTTGATAACCGATGAGCTGCCTTTTATTTTTAAATCTTTGATGAGGGCTACGCAGTCGCCATTATTCAAGATATTGCCATTGGCATCTTTGACGATTTTTGTATCTTGAGCATTGCTATTTTCTGCTTGGCTCCATTCATGACTACATTCTGGACAAACCAACATTCCATTATCTTCGTAAGTATATTCGCAGCTGCATTGTGGACATTTTGGTAGATTTACCATGATTTGATTTCTCCTTATAATTATTATGACATCTATTTTGTATACATCGCAAAAATGTATGATGATAATAATATCATGATTGTGATGAATATTCCATGGGATGACCTCTATATTAAAAATAGTTACCGCGTTTAAAATTTAATGTTTTTGGTGTTGTTCATTGATATATGATCATTGCATAATATTGCTCATGCTTATAATTTTACCATCACTATTGACTGTTATTGATTGATTTTGATAACGATAGGTTGTTGTTCCATTGATATTTTTTTCTGCAACGCTTTGTATAATTGTATCAGATACGCTCTCTTTTAAATTTATAGGCAAATTTTTTAAGACAAGATCTTTTAAAGGTTTTTCTTCATTATTGAAAATAATATAGATCTGATATATCATATGAACTATCTAAAACACAATATATTGTAACATATATATTTTTGACTAAACGATAGTATATCTTGTGTCAGCGTGAATCATAAGATTATAAAATTTTGTGATATGTATATAGGGACCATATTTTGAAAACGGATTAATACAGCCTAAAATTTTGTTATCACAAAATCTCCGGAAACGGGTGGGCGGCGGCCCATAATGCACTCAATAAAAAGCGTTTTAACCCCGCCGGGGTCACGTGTCCCGGAGGTTGCATGGCAACCGTAGGGTTCTTAAAAAGTCTGAAATCAGAATGTGATCCCTATATCTACATATTTTTATGATACATAAGCCTAAAAATAAATTAAAGGTAGATAATGAAAGATATTTTTGTAGACATTGTAGATGATAACGACGAAGTAATTTTTGCACGGCCATTATCGCAAGTTGTTGAAGATGGTTTGCTTGGGCAGATGCGTATGGTTAAACTTTTTATTGCAAATTATGATAAAGAATTATTATTATGTCGTAATGCGTTTGCTAAAAAAGGTGAAGGGCTTTTTGACTGTCCTTTAACTGCAATTGTTCATGCTGGTGAATCATACGAACAAGCTTTAATTCGAGTAACTCAAGAGGTTTTTGCTATTGATATAACGCAGCAACAATATTATGAATTGGGTACATTATCTCGTCAAGATGGATTAGAATGTTTTACACAAGTGTATGAATTGACCTATAATGAATTACCCGATTTTAGTCAGACAAAATTTAATGATTTTATGTGGGAAAAACCTTTGGATATTATCACTCAGTTTACAAAAAACCCAGAAGGTGAAAAATCATTATCAAAATGCTTGAAATCATTTTATTTTGATTGCCAAGATAATATGATGTGTTCATAAAAAATGTGCGCCCGTAGCTCAGTTGGATAGAGCGATAGATTCCTAATCTGTAGGCCGTAGGTTCGATTCCTATCGGGCGCACCAGGCTTCGCCCTAAAGGGCTACGCCTGGCATGCCACGCTTTCGCCACGTGTACGCCGAAGTTTTAACGTAGGCTGTAAGGCTTCAGCTCGCAGGCTGTTGTCAAGCGTAAATTCCTTTGGTATGATATAGATGTAATTAAAATAACTTATATTTACAAAGGAAGAATTATGAAATTCACTAAATTTTTATTTTGTGTAGCTATGATAGTGCGATTTAATGATGTTTTATGTGAAGAAGAAAGTGCCAAGCGTGAGCTAGGAATAAAAATAGTGAAAGCTCGTCTTGATTTATGGACAACAGATGAATCATCTATAGAAGATGTAAAAAAATTAGTACTCTTTGAGTTAGAACATGCAATTTTCGATAGAGTACACGATATCGCTGAAAAACAGTTAACTATAAATAATGAGTTTAAAAAACCTGAAAATAAAAAAGCTTTAGATTGTTCAATCTTTTTGCACAAGATTCTATTAGATAAGACTGAACAAGATACATCAAATAAACATTTTTTTGATTTCGTGGACGAAATTGAATCAAACAACCCAGAATGTACAGAAATTTTAAAAGAATTTTATGCAGCATTCGATGCAAAAATTTCCAATAAAGAATTAAATGAGCCAGCCGATTGAGAAACTAAAATTTCTCGATCGGCTTTTTGCTTTTATAATCAATCGAATGCTTTGACTGTAATCATGAGCTATCAATGACTCTTCATAGTTTTTTACTGAGATTTGTCGTATACTAAGGCTATATAAGATTAATTGTATATATAGCTTTTTAGGTACTTTTTATGAGCAAAAAATTTGTTGTTATTGGTGCATCTGCTGCATCTATGAGTTTTATTTCTAAATTACGTTCTTTTGAGAGTCAAAGTCAGATTATCTGTTTTTCTGGCGAGTCGAATGTGCCGTATAATCGTTGTTTGTTAGCTGATTTTCTTGAAAAAGAAAAAACTAGTCAGGATATTCAATTAAAAAATCCAGAATTTTTTACAGAACATGCCGTTGATCTACGTTTAAATTCTTGGGTTACTGCAATTGATCGAGAAAATAAAACAGTAACGGTGCATTATGATCATGTAGAATCGTATGATTATCTATTTGTAGGAATTGGCACTTGCGCATATATTCCTAAAATTTCTGGTACAGATTTACAAGGGGTTTTTGGTTTTCATACATTTGCATCAGTTGATAAATTAGATACTTTTATTCATGATATGATGCCAAAAACAGCAGTTGTTGTTGGAGCAGGAATTAATGGTGTAGAAGCTGTTTCTGCATTGGTTTCGCGTGGTTTAAAAGTGACATTAGTAGATCTGTATGATTCGATTATGCCGCAACAAGTTGATAAAAAAGTTGCTCAGTATATCGAAAATTTGGCAAAAGATGCAGGTGTAACGATCTACAAGGGGCAAAAAGTTGTAGCTTTACATAAACGTGGGCAAGATCTTGTCGGACGTGTAGAGTTTGAGTCTGGTGCATTTTTACCAACTCATTGTGTTGTTTTAGCGACGGGCAGTAGAGTCAATGGTTCTTTAGTTGAATCTGCAGGATTATGGACAGAAGAAGGATATCTTGTTGTCAATGAGTCAATGCAAACAAGTGATGCATCTATTTATGCGGGTGGTGATATTTGTATGGTCAATGACATTGTCAGCAAGCAACTGGTAAAAAGTACTACATGGGCTGATGCAATGCTACAAGGATTGACTGCAGCGAGCCCTTTTTTTTTTAACTATCCGCTCCCTCAAGAGCTTTGTCATTCCAAGCATTTTTGTGATGGCCCAATGTTCCTGCTTTTCTTT
>CANCGK010000021.1 GCA_947377595.1 bacterium
TGGTTGGCAAGATGGTCCGTGGCAGAGAGCTTACACAGTTATAGTTGATCGAGCATAACAGGACAAAAGCGATATAATATTTTTTCATGCAATGTTTTTTCGTATATGTTTTTATCTATTTCTTATGATAAAAATACCATATCGGGCAATTATTGTCATGTGGGTGTTAGGATTTTTAAATATTAATTATTTTGCTATAAAATTATGATACCATATTCTTTGAATAAACTTATAGTATCAACATAATTTAAAAAATAAGTATTAACATTATGGCAGAACAAGCACGTACAACTTGGGCAAGCGCATGGATAGAACCACTTTTACAAAAAACTTCAGATGAAACTTTGGCTCAAGGTAGAAAATATTTTAATGCAGGCAATGTTTTAGAGTCTCAAAGAACTAATAATATTACCATGATGACAGTGTATGGATCTTATGGATCATACTATTCTATCAAAATTACATTTCCAAAAATTACAGAGCCGCAAAGTAAAATCATTAAAAAAATGATTTCCAAATCGCCAACAATTTTATCAGCTTTCATTTGCGGACAATTTCTTCATGAATTGTCTGATCGTTTATTAGATGAACAAATTAAGATTTTTCCGACATCGCCTGACGATATTTATATTTCATGTACATGTTATACAAAGGAGCTTTTTTGTAGGCATGCTGTAGCGGCAATTTATAGTTTAAGTGTTGCAATTGATGCAGATCCACGCATGTTGTTTACCTTACGTGGTTGTAATCTTGGAGAGCTGGTTGGCGATTTATCGGATGAAAATTTAGGACAATTTAAAAAAATAGTATCATTTAAAGAACTTTTTAAAAAGCATAAACAAAAAAAAATTGCATCTGATGCTTTTGCTTTAGAAAGTATCAATTTTACTCAAATTCCAAACTTACAACATCAAATTTATGATATGTTGCAAGATAATCCAATTTTTTTTGATAAAAATTTTCGTGATATTTTGCAAGCTTGCTATAAATATTGGCAAAAAAATCCGATTGGCAAAAATAATCTAAATACTTATGTTAAAGCATCAGAAGTAGATTTAACGCCAGAAGAACAATTTATAATTGCATGGCCTACTATTGAAACATGGAATTCGTTTCAAATTATCATTGATGATAAAAATAAACTAAAAGAAATTCTTGCAGATCAAAAAAATCTTTTTGAATATCAAAGTCAATTGCCTAATAGATTAGTTGATTTTTTGCAAACTATTCCTTATGGTCTTGTTCATAAATTAAATTATCAGTTACGCTATATGCATCTTGTACTGCAATTCGCTCAAAAATTGATAGAAAAATCGGGTTTAATTCCTCAGATTATCACAGGAAAACGCAATGAAGTTTTTATTCGATGGCTTCCTGCTTTGTTTAACGAAGAAATTAATACAATTTATAATAAATTAGTTCAAGCATGCCCAGAAAATTTGGTGATGTATGGCAAAATTAATATAAGTCCAGAACAGCAGGTGCAAGCATTACTCGCATGTATCTTTGCTGTACGTATGGAAAATAATATCCCTGCAGTTGCAGATAAATATAAACCTATTTTATATCTTTTTTTTAAGCAAAAATCATATTCTTTTAACAATCATAGTATGAACAACATACCTTCTTTGATACATCAATGGCTTTCTAATTTATATTTATATAGCAGGCCTTATCAATTTTATTTTGTTATTAAACAAAAAGATGAAGGGTTTAATGTTCAATTGAAGATTTCATTAAACACTGGCCAAGCTCCAATTGCTTTAAGTTCGATTTTAAAACAAGAGTTACCAGTAAAAACAATGATACTTTTTGATATGTATAAAATAGCACAATATACTCCTTCAACGAATCCTGCGGTTTGTAGTGGTAAAGCAGTATTTTTTAATATTCAAGATTTTGTACCTTTATTTTTAAAAGTATTACCTATTCTTAAGTCGATGGGAATTATTGTCGCTTTGCCAAGATCTCTGCGTCAGACATTGCAGCCAACACTTAGTTTAGATCTTCACTATAAAAAAGAATCTTTAGGGGCAACTTCATTTTTACAACTCGATCAAATTCTTTCTTTTGATTGGAAAGTTGCAATCGGTGATAAAAAAATGAGTGTGACTGAATTTAACAAGCTGGTTAAAAATGCGGGTGGTTTTATTAAAATCATGGAAGAGTATATTATTCTTGATGAAGATAAAATGAAGGCATTGATAGGTCAGATTAAAAAAATGCCAGATACCTTAGAAAATGCTGATTTAATGCAGGCGGTTCTTGCAGGTCAATTTGATGATGCTATCGTTTGTATTGATGATCAGATTAAAAATATGTTTGATCAGCTTAAAAATTATGATCCAATAGCTATTCCTCATAACTTGCAAGCAACGCTTCGGCCATACCAAGAGCGAGGCTTTCATTGGATGATGCAAAATATAACGACGGGATTTGGTAGTATTTTAGCGGATGATATGGGGCTTGGTAAAACATTGCAGGTGATTGCAGTCGTTTTACATCTTAAAAATCAAGGAATGCTTGCATCGCAAAAAGTATTAATTGTTGCCCCGACAGGTCTTTTAAGTAATTGGAAAAAAGAAATTGAACGCTTTGCGCCAGAATTGCAATTGCATGTCTATCATGGTCCGACAAGAAGTTTGGCAACAAAAGATTTATATGATGTTATCATTACCTCCTATGGACATGCTCGTTCAGATCAAAAAGAATTAAGCGAATCACGATGGTTTTTGTTAGTGATTGATGAAGCTCAAAATATAAAAAATCCATTGACGGATCAAACAAAGGCTTTAAAATCTATACCATCAAATTATAAAATAGCGCTGAGCGGTACTCCTGTTGAAAATAGATTGCTTGAATATTGGAGCATTTTTGATTTTACGAATAAACATTATTTAGGAAATGCTAAATTGTTTCAAGATAGATTTGTTGTGCCAATCGAACGAGATCGTAATAAAAATGCTCTTGAAGTATTTAAAAAAATTACGAGTCCATTTATTTTACGTAGATTAAAGAATGATAAGCATATTATTCAAGATTTGCCTGATAAAATCGAAAATAATCGGTATTGTTCGTTAACTCCAGAGCAAACAGCTTTGTATCAAGAAGTGGTAAAAACAAGTTTGAAAAAAATAGAATTAGCAGAAGGAATGGCGCGTAGAGGGCTTATTCTTTCCTTAATTAATTCATTAAAACAAATTTGTAATCATCCTTCACAATTTAGTAAACAAAAGATTGCTACACTTGAACAGTCGGATAAAATGCAAACATTGCAAGAAATTTTACGAGATATTGATGATCTTGGAGAAAAAACATTGATTTTTACTCAGTATGTCGAAATGGGAATGATTATATCGGATCTTGTAAGTGCCGAATTTAAGACCAAAGTACCTTTTTTGCATGGAGGTTTGACTCGTGCAAAGCGAGATGAAATTATTCATGATTTCCAAAATCATAGCCAGGACCGTATTTTGATTATTTCTTTAAAAGCTGGTGGCACGGGATTAAATTTAACGTGTGCAAATCATGTCATTCATTATGATTTATGGTGGAATCCTGCCGTAGAAAATCAAGCTACTGATCGTGCTTATCGCATTGGTCAAAAAAGTAATGTCATGGTGCATCGATTAATTGTTGCGGGAACTTTTGAAGAACGTATTGATGAAATGATTCAAAGTAAAAAAGAATTAGCAAACATGACGATTGGTAGTGGAGAAAGTTGGATTACAGAAATGAGTAGTCAGCAATTAAAAGATTTAGTAAATCTTCGTAAAGATGTTTAAATGGCGTTTTGTATGCATTTTGCAATGAGCTCAGCTATTATTTCTGTAGATTGCAGGCTTGTATTGACAACAAGATTCCAAGGATGAGCGGGAGCTAAAAAAATTGTGTGTGGCGTATCAAGATGATAGTGATGCGCCATTTTTTTATTGATTTTCTTTTGACGTTTTTTTTGTTTGTTCGACCATTTGGCGATAACGTGCATTGATTGTTTTAGTGCGTTGCAAACGTCTTGACTGTGCATGGTATCAATGCAATTTTTATTTTTGTGCGTTTGGATGGTGTACAATGCTAAAAATGCACGAAATGCTTGATTAATCGTACGATGCTCCATAGGATTGCCGCTTTGATTTCTTTTTTGTACATGAACAATTAAACAATCAAGTGGGCAGTAGACTAAGATTTTAATTAATCGTACCCCATGTTTTTTCAGCATCGCATCATATTTTTTATAATTTTTATGGTACAACACGGTATCGACTAAGATGTTTTTACCAGCAGCGGCTTTCGAGTTGATCATGTCGTAAAAATGATGATAGCGCAGATCGGTAAATCCATTAAATTGATGCGTTTTGGTATATTCATCAAGACTTGCAACATCGAAATTATCATACATTGCATGTAATGCTTTGATGAGCGTGGTTTTGCCTGCAGAAGATGTTCCATTGCACACAATAATGGTTCCAGTTTTTTTTATCTTTTTTGCATGATCAGTTGGTTTGCTTGTGATGTTATGTGTTGCAATCAAAAT
Organism: bacterium; assembly: GCA_947377595.1. Taxonomy (GTDB): domain Bacteria; phylum Babelota; class Babeliae; order Babelales; family Chromulinivoraceae; genus Chromulinivorax. The sequence continues at coordinate 4,535 of CANCGK010000021.1, forward strand.
GACATGTAGCAGAAAAATTTTCCTTATTTTCTTTAATGAGTGCAGCATAAAATACCGTTTTGTTAGATGATAAAAAACAATTGATAACGCGCACAAACGGTACCAATTTATAGATGTTATGTGCAAGAGTTATCAAGTAAAAGATGTATAAAAAGCCAGTTGCATCACAGATAGTCACTCAACTCTTGTATTTTACTTGCGTCTACCATTATTTTTAAAGTACATAGAAAAAAGTTCCTATAAAAATAAAAAGGGGGATGAATATGAAAAAAATTTTAATAGCAGGCTCATTGGTATTTTTTTTAAGTATACCAAAGGCGCAGGGATCATGGTTTGATAACGATGTACAGGATAATGCATGGGGAATTGAATCGTTAGAAGCTGCTCCACGAGATGAAAATGTTATGATTGGCAATTATCAACATATACTTGACGCATTAGATGTAGCATTTAGTTCATTTAACCAAGTTTTTATGGATAAAAAAGATGTGAATATTGTAACATCAAGGCATTCTTATCTAAATCCTATTGGTTATATTGCACCATTGCAAAGAAATTCTCAAGAAGCGTTACGAAAAGAAGTTAAGTTAATAAAAAATTTTTATGCAGACTTATTGATAGAGATTAAAGGTGAACAAAAAGTGCAAAATATTGCTATACAGGCTCAACAGTTAGAAAAAGATATAGATGACTTGAGGGATCATAAAGATAAGTCAGGTTATTTTCCTAAGGCAAAAATACAATTAGATGAATATATACGATCAGCTCAGGTTGCTCTTAATGACATGCAACGAGGTTCAGCAAAAAGTTTTTTTGCTAGCAAAATTCAAGAGTATACAAACATTTTAAAGGCTCAGCCAGTTCAGGCGGTGATTTTGCAGGTTCACAATCTTTTAATAAAAGCTGAGGAACAAAATAAAGAAATTGAAGCAGCTGTGTATAAAAAAATGATTGTATGGCTCAAGAAAATTGCAGCAGACGTGAAAAGATTTGAAAATGCAGAATCTGATTTTGAAGAAGCGATAAAATTAGTTGATGAAGAGATAGAATCAGGGGTGAAAAGTCCTGAAGACGTTCAAATATTAACTATTGTTAAAGTTCAATTAAAGCTGAATGCAGGAAAAGCTGAGCAAAAAGGGACGAAAGAATTAAAAGAAGTTAAAGAGATTGTTGAAAGAGATAATCCAAGAAATTTATTAAAAAAGGCAAAAATAACTTTAAGTAATCTTGAAAGTAAGAAAAATCAACGCATTAAACAAGGTGTTAATGTAAAAAGTAAAGAAATTTTAGCCTTAGAAAAAGAGATAAAAAAAGAAATCAATTATATTGCAGCTCTAGAAATTAGAATTGTTGATTTAGAAGATGCAGCAGATGCAAAAGTCGCAGATCTTTTAGTTAAATTTGATAGAGATAAAAATAAAGCGTTGCATGGATTACTTGTTGAAAAAGGACTTGCGCCAAATTATTTCTATAGCTTGTGGGATAATGTCAGTACCTTAAAAGATTCTATAAGCAAAATGTTAGACGATTCATATGAAAATGCGGTTGATAAAGAAGCTGCACAAAAATTATTTGCAGAAATTCAATCTGGTTCTGGAAAAGTAATGGCACAAGGATCATCTCAAAATTTTACTGGTACACCAAGTACAGCTCAAGAATGGTTATCATCAAAATTTGGAATGAATGCAAGCATAGAAAAATTGCCTATTCATGTACGAAAAAGTTTGAAGATCATGATTGAAGAAGCTCAAGCTCAAGCTGCTAAAATTACAGAAAATAAAAGACTTTCTGAAGCAGTAAAATTAGAGCAAAAGCGAAAAATTAACAATAAATTGGCTGATGATATTGCAACATTGTGTTCGCCGTATTATTTAGGTGTGGGCAAAGCCGAGTTAATGTCCGGTGATCCACAAACTATTTTAACAGATCTTGCAATAAATAAACTGATTCAAAGTGGTGGACTTTAATAAGCATAGAATCTCATCTGATGTGCGCAAAGCCTGGTGTAACATACATTGTTTTACACCAGGCTTTGCTTTTTTATTGCACGAATCTGCAAAGATATTGCTTTTTCTTTTTATAAAATATTAAAGTGTTGGATATAAAATATTGTAAAGGGAGATGGCAATGATTTTGTTTCAATCGATTGGCAAGATATTAAAAATTTGGATCGTGATGATTATGTTGCTTGAGGTTACTTTGGCAGCATATAATTTCAAGGTCTCCTCACATTTATTGAATAGGGCTCAAAAACCAAAAGTAAATGTATTTTCAGCTTTAGCACCAAAGCCTGAAGCTTCTTCGCAAGCGCCTGTAGCGCAACCGTCTGTAGTAGCGCAATTATTGTCGTTGCCTCTTGTGGAGCATGAATCTGTTATTGCGTCATCAAAGCAAAAAGAAAATTCAGTTTTAAATGATGTTGCAAAAAATTTACCTCAACCAGTTCTATTTCAACAAGATGCACTTAGCCTTAAAAGTCCAGAAATTATTTTAGCGCAAGATCCTGTTCCGGTCGAAAGGCAGAATCAAGAACAGCAACCATTTTTAGTTTTATCACCAGAACCAGTCCCACAAAAATATGAGCATAAGCCTATTACAATTCCTGTTGTGGATAAAACTGAAGGATCTGCCCAAAATATTTTAGATATTTTTGATTTAAAAGTACCAGCTGACAACAGTTCTTTCTTGCAAAGAGAAGGATATCAGCCTTCTTTTACGGAGCGTTTATTGGGGGTATCGAGTTCAGATGTTTTAGAGACTAAAAGAAACGAGACAAATGTAGAAAAATTACAACAAGAATATCTGAGAAAATATAATAATGATACAGAAAAAGCTTTTATAGCATTACAAAAAGATATTAAAGAGCTTGATACAAATCATCTTGCTGCGCGAGGTAATCTTGAAAAAAATTATGAAGCAGTTTTAACTATTGCGCACAAGGCAAGTGCAAGATTGAATAAGCAGGCCAGAGATGAAAAAGTTAAAGATATTCTTTCAAATCTTGCTGATGTACAAGATGTGCCTGTAAGTCAAATGCTAAGAGATTATACTGATGATTCAGTAAAATTAATAAATGATCATTTTGATGATAATTTGATTGAAAAGATATTACAAGAACAATCGAAGTTGATTTGTCAGGAAGTAAAAAGTGCATTAGATATTCTTAAAACATTAACGGCAAATATTGAAAAAAAGATTACACCAGATAAATTGACAGATGGATATTTGAAGTCTGAAGAATTTAAAGAGTTAGAAGATGAGCAGCTGCTTCAGTTGAGCCCTATGAGCACTAAAATTAATGATTTTTTAAAAAAATCATTAATTCATCAATTGCAACTTAAAATTAAAAAAATAGAAGTAGTTGAAGAGCAAGCAAAAGAGGTCGAATCCTTAGCGGAAACTTTGTGGTCTGATTATCGAGAAAAAAAACAAATCAAAGATGAAATTACATCATTGCAAGAAAAACTTTCCGAAAATAAATCAAATCTTGATGATACACAAAAACAAGCAATCGAAAAATTTTCGCCGGATTCGTTTACTTCTTTAAAAACTAAACAAGAATTTATTGCAAAAATACGAGAATTTAAAAATGATTTAAATTTAGATGCAACTAAGCATCAAGATATTGTTGATATTATAGAAAACACCATAAGCACTATCGAAAAATTATCTGATGATGTGATAAAGCAAGCATTTGCAGACTTGAAATATAAGTTGCTTGATGTTGCGTGCAAAAATAAAAATTATTCTCAAGATGAGATGAATGGTGTTGCTGCATACAAACAAGGTAAAAATTTAAATGAAACTGCCGCACCACAAGAAATTAAAAATTTATTTAAAAACTTTGACGATGCACAAAAAGATTATCAGAGAAAAACAAGCAAAAAAGGAGAAGATAAGGTGAAGGCATTACAAGAAGCATTAAAGAAAGGCTTTAATACAGAAAACTATAAAAGTATAATAGATGAACATATTCAAGCTATAAAAATTTTGAATATAAAAAATGAAAATGATAAAAAAATACGTCAAAATGCTGCAGCGGTAGGAAAAACATTATTTTATAGTCAAAAATTAAATGTAAAGACTGTTGCATGGTTGCGTGAACAGATTCTAAAGTTAAAACAAGATTCACAATATTTGTTAGATGATTCATCTGAAGAATTGTTAAAATTTGAAAAAGAATATGGCGATCAAAAGCATGATTTATTTAATGGTATAGAAACAAATGAAGATTTAATTGTTTTTTATGAAACTGTTCTTGAGCAATATGAAAATGAAAGTTGGATAGGTGGATTTTTAAGACGAGTTAATACTGCGTTAGATAGTATGGCAAATAAAAGTTCTGGTCGAGCTGTAAGAGATGTCAGTATTGCAGTTGGTACAGGTGTTATCTATGTTCCTATGGCATCGGTCGAGGCGTTTAATATTTTATCGGTATCTGTTGATGAATATTTTGCATCAACATTTAAAATTGATATTAATGGTCCAAAATATCAAGCTTTTAAACTTGCTATTTCTGCTAAAATTTTGCTTCCTGCAGCAGCAGCTTTAGCTGCTATTAATGCTTCGAATATGACCATTGAGCAAAAAACAAAAGCTAAACATGATGTTTTAAGTGCGGTTTTTGCAGATTCGGTTAATTATGCAGCAGCATCATCTCTTGGGGTTAGTACCGATGTGCTTAAATCGGGAGATGGACAATATATTGCAGAAACTGCATTGCTCAATCAGATGATTAATTCGTTAAATAATAGTACTGGCCATGATTATGCGCTTGATGGGCATGCAGCATCAAATACAGAAAATCTTGATGCTGCTATGAGTAAGTATCGTTCTTATCTCAGCCAAGATACCACAACATCTCATGGGGCTGGAGCTTATGGCGGTTAGAGGATCAAGCTAGTTATACGTTAAAATGATAGAGCGGATTGAAAGCTGTACAAAAAGCTTGCAATCCGCTCTATCATTATTTTTCATCAAAAATTACTGAGCTTTTTTGAACAAATGCTTTCATCTCTTCTTGAGTATCAAATCCTTTACAATCAATCCAATCATTATCATCTCGATAAATAATAGCAAAAGCAGGCAGCTCTTGTTTTAGGTTGATCCAACTTTTAATAAATTCTTTAAAATTATCGACATGTATTTTACAACTATTTTTTTCATTAACATAATGAGGATAATCATCCCAAGATGGACCATCTATATTTTCGTCAATAAACCATTCACCAAAACCTATATACATAATATTATTATGAAAATCATTATAGACATAAGTAGTATTATATAAATTAAGTTTTTTAGTAAATATATCTGTTTTGGATGGTGAATAATCTTCTGAAAAAAAAATATTCAAATCTAATAATTTTGTTATTGGATATTTATTTAAATTATAATAATTTTTTAATTTGGATAAATATAAACAAATATATTCTTTCATTAAAATTTCTCCGAATTTGGATAATGACTTTTAATTCTTTTATGAGCTATATCGTAATGGACTATAATATCTAAATCCTCAGAAGTTTTTCCTATGCATGTTAAAGTACCTCTTGTTCTTTCTGTTATTTCGACATGTTGAGATTGCAGTAAGTTAATCGCTTTTAAATCACAGTTATATTCAGACCATGTTTCAGGATAAATAGATGAATCTTTTATTTTATTTTCATTTCTAGAATTATAAAATCTTATTTCTTTAGCTCCTAAAGAATTCTGCTTATTAATAGTTGGTTGAAAATAATCGAGATTCTTGCCACGAGGATTTGAATGCCCACCTTTTGGAGGATCTTTTCTATAATAATCTCCAGCGTGAATATGGTACGAAGCTATATCTTCGATCGGATAGATTATGCCATCATGCATAAAATAAGGCTTGTGTGTTTCTAAAAAGTTTTTGATTTGAGTTCGATATGTTTGTAATTCATAGATGCGATTAAGATAACAGATATCTTCGATAATTAAATTTTCTACATTGGTAAAATTATTGGTATATTTTGCAAGATCTTGTAATTGTCGAATTTGTGATGATAATTCTTTTAATTGTGCAAATTTAACATCACTGATAGGTAAGGTCAGATCGGTTGGCACCAGGTTTTTTTGTGATTCTTGAGCTATTTCTCGCTGTATAATATCTCGTAGTTGATGCATTGGTGTATAATCATGAATTGATTGCATGAATCGATTTTGATCGGTAATAGTGGATGATGTAACATCGTCAAGAATTTGAGTAATTGATCCATCTATCACAGATTGTTTTGATGTTACAATTTTGCTTAATAAACCTTTCTGTGCTTGATTGTAAAAAGTAGTTAATCGTGTTTGTTGCATTGCACTAAAAGCGTCTGGACTTATACCAAGCTGAGCGCTATGAGTAGAGATATTCATGCCTGCAAAGCTTAAACTTTCTTCCGGTATGAGAGCAAAAAATTCTGTCCCAAAGATTTTTTTATAAGTTGCAGTAAAATTGGTAAATTCAGGAAGCTGTAATAATTCGAGTGCTTGATGATAAACTTTTTGGCGTTGAGTTTTTGTCATCAGATATAACTTAGAAAGCGCTTTGCCTGATGCATCTTGTACCGATGTGATCACTGGTCGCAGTGATACAATTTGATTGATCAGGTGGTTGAGTGTTGGTGTTGGCATAGCAGCGCCACCAGCCATTTCTGCCATACGAGCGATAGTTTGCGGTTTGCTTAAAAAATGACCAAAAGTATCGATGTCTTGTCTGATTTTATTCCAGTCACCTTGCATGCAAGACCATCCAAAATTTTTAAGATTCATGCTGGCTTGCAAACATACAGGTGCCATCACATAGGCTGT
>CANCGK010000022.1 GCA_947377595.1 bacterium
TATGAAGTTGAACCATTATTACCATTTACTTTAGAGCAAGCTGTTATTGATTTTTTAATTACACAAGAAGATACAGAAAAAAATCAATCAACTGTTTTAGTTGCCGCTACGCGTAAAGTAGATTTTGATCATTATATCGATTATTTTGAACAGGCAGGAATTGTTTTAACGAATGTATCAATCGATATGTTTGTTATGTATGATTTTTATCGTCAAAATATGTATGTAGCACAAGCGCAGACCAGTTTGTTATTGGTTGATTTTAGTCTTGATGCAATTCGTATTTTATATATTCAAAAAGGTGTTTTGACGTCAGTTCGTTTAGTTCCTTATGGCATTATTGGTTTGATAAAAAAAACGACTGATAATTTAGAAAATTTTACTTATTCTTCTTTAGAATCTTTGTTTGAAAATCAAGAAACTCATTATCATGATCAATTAAATAAAGATACTATCGATTTTATAAGCCAAGAATTTTCTAAACAAATTCTTTTATCAATTTCTTTTTTTCAAAAACAAATTAAGAATTTTACGCCACCTTTAAAAATTATTTGCTTTGGTGCAGGAGCGCATGTTCCAGGATTTGTTGATACATTACCTCAATTATCGCAATATTCTGTTGAAGTGCTTGATATGCAAAAAATAATTGCAAGAAATAATATGACCATGAGTCGAAAAATAAAAATTGATGTTCAAAATAGTCTTGCATTGTTAACACCTTTGTCTGTTGCTCAATACGGGCAAGTTAATTTATTATTTTTTTGCAAACAAAAAGCGTCGCGAGCTTTATGGACGAATCAATTAATTGTATTGATATCTTGTACTCTTTTGATGTTTACCAGTATTTATTTTTATACTCATTATCAACTTGAGCGTTGGAATATTGATTATGAAAAATCTAAAAAACAGATGGTTAATATTATTCATGACCATATGGACGTACAAATTAAAAATAGTAAAAGAGTTTCGGATATTCTCGCTGCTGCAGATGAAAAATTAGAACAAACAAAAAAAGTTTGTTTGTCTTTCGATCAAACTCATCATAATAATTATTTGCATCATTTACATGAGTTATGCACGGCCATTGATAGAAGTAGTTTAGGTTTGAATTTGCAAAAAATGTCTTTTAGTGAAAAAGAAGTGACTTTGCAAGGAAAAATAGAATTTGTTGCAAGCGATCAAACAGGGTGGGACGCAAAAAAAACAGCTTGGGATAATTTAGATATTTTTACGCAAACATTGATTAATTTACCAGGTTTTACGCTTAAAAACATTCCTGCAGAATTATCATTTAATGTTACGTTGGTCATGAAAGATGCTCAAAAATCTGATAAGGATTTCGTATGATTAGTTTAGAATTTATACAAGATTACATTGCAAGCTTACATCAAAAAGAATTCAATCGTGTTATGATTGGGTATTTTACTTTATCTTTCATCGGGGTTATTTTTTTATTGTTTCGACATCATAATTTATTGAATGAAGCAGAGCAAAAATTTAAAACATTGAATAAAGCTCGAGCTCAGGTGCAAGTCATTTTAACTGAATACGATCGAATTAAAACAAAAAAAACAGAAGTTGATGATCAATTAACAAAAGATACAACTTTTTATTTAGTTAAATTTTATCAAGATCTTATTGCATCTGTTAATATTACCAGTCAAAATAATTCAAATTTGATGAGTGGTGTTGGTCCAGCGGGTTATACAGAAGAAAGTTTGCAAATTAATTTTACACAAATTACCATGCAAAAATTATGTGAATTTTTAGAAGCATTGCAAGCAACGCCGCGAGTGACAGTTAAAAATTTAGAAATTTCTAAAGGAAGTGTAGAAAAAAAAATCAATGTAAGTATGTCACTTGCTACATTAAAGCCAACTGTAGATAAAATAAGTAGCAACAAGTAAGGCAGGGTATTTTTTCATGATTAAAAAAAATGTAATATGGTATGCAGTGTTTTTATTGTATACATCGAGAATAATCTTTGCAGAGCATCATCAGGCTGCTAGCAATCATGCAAGCGTATATTTAGTTGATTTTAAATTTGAAAAACGCGATTTAAAAGATATTTTAAATGAATTTGCTCAATTGCGTGGTATTAATATTTTATATTCATCAACAACACAATTAAATGCAAAAGTTAGCTTTGATGCAGGTCAAAAAATTACGTTTATGAAAGCCTGGGAACTTTTACTCATGATGCTTGAACAAGCGGGATTTAGTTTAGTCAATCAAGGTAATGATATGTATGCATTGATTGGATCAGATCTTGTTGGGACAACTCCTTTGCCAATATATATTAATACTGATACCGATGAATTACCTTTAACGCAAGAAAGAATTCGCTATGTTTATTATTTTAAAAATATATCATTAATTAATGCTCAAGCTGATTTAGCAACAGTTTTAAAAAATTTTTTTGATCCTAAAAATATAGCGCAACAATTAATTTTTGATACTAATTTTAATTCTATGATTATCACAGCGAAAGCTGAAACAATTAAAGCAGTTATGAAATTTGTTGATATTTTTGATCAAGCAGGAGAAAAGCAAGTTGCAGAAGTTTTTAATTTGCAATATGCAAGTTCTACCGAAGTTGCAAAAATTTTAACAGATTTAATTGCAGGTCAAGATGCTGCTGCAGGAAAAGCAAAAACTCCTCAAAAGCCAACTAATACATCAGATGTGGGTATGGTTTTTGCCTCAGGAACTAAGGTTGTCAGTTTGTTTGGTAATATGTCAGCACTTGGATCGAGTTCTGCGGCATCTTATGGTAACACACTCGTTATTTTGGGTAAAAAATCGGATGTTGCTCAGGTTAAAAAATTTATACAAGATCATTTAGATGTGCAGCAAGAGCAAGGAAAATCATTTTTTCATGTTGTTGAATTGCAATGGTTAAGTGCTGCAACGATGAATACTATTTTACAAGATTTAATTACACCCCCTGGTGGATCTGGTCAATCAACGAATATGAGTTTATCAAATTTAGCATTTGATCCTTTGATTAAAATTGTTCCAGAGTCAGTTTCTCAAGGACTATCGCCAACAACGGATATGAATCAGCCTTTAGCAGCTCCTAATGGGGGAGGTACTCAAAATACTGTTCAGCGAGGGAGTAATAAATTAATTATTGCAGCAACGAATAAAGATTGGGATCGTATAGAGCAGGTTATTGCAAAAGTAGATATACCTCAAAAACAAGTCGTTATCGAAGCTTTAATTTTGGATTTATCGTTGGCGTTTTCTCATAAATTAGCGACACAAATTCGCAATACGGGTTTAAGTGCTTCAATTTTTCCAAAGAGCATGCAAGTGCAAGCTGCAATGTTGGTACCAGCTATTCCTTCTGGTGATTTAACGAGTACAGGTATTACTGGATTAGAAGGTGATTTATCTAAGATTTTAAATATGATTAGTGTTCCTGGGGGAGATGATGGCTCTGTCGGCTCTTCTGTTTTTATGATTGGAGATGCTCAAAATACGAATGGAATCTGGGCTTTTTTCCAATTACTTGCTTTACATGCAAGCAGCAAGACGATCTCGCGAGCGTTTGTGATTGCGCAAAATAATATGCCTGCTGTGGTGACCAATAGCATTACCAAGCGTTTGCCGGGTAAATTAACAGCGGGTGTTACGGCAACTATTTCTTATCAGACGGTTGATGCTCCAGTTACGGTCAGCTTTACTCCTTTAATTAGTACCAATGATGTCGTTAATTTACAGATCGAAGTTGATGCAACGTATTGGGATGATCCTACAGGGCCTATTTCTGGAACATCAAGCAATAGAAAAATTCAAACTAATTTTTCTTTAAAAGATGGACAAGTAGCAGTTTTAGGTGGTTTAACTCGCAGCCAAACTAATACAGAAGTAAAAAGAGTACCTTTTTGGGAAAGAATTCCAGTCCTTGGGCCGTTATTATTTTCTAATAAATCTCAAAATCAAGATAAGTCAAAGTTATTTATGATTGTCAGAACGACCATTACGAAGCCTCGTCATGATGGAAGTATGGGTAAAGTGACTCGTCGTATGGCAAAAGTTGCAAATTATTTATTGAGCGAAAATGACAATGAAGAAGAATTATTTAGTTCAATTCATGATCCAATATCGCGTTGGGTTTTTGAAGAAGATGCATCTACCTATAATTTGGCATTAAATAATTTTTTTCAATCAACACATAATGTTAACACAATTATGTAAAAAAACGGGGCAGTGGGATTTGATTCTTTCTGCCCCATTTATTTATCTTTTTAAATCACGATAAAAATTTTCATGACTACCAAGTGTCAGCAAGTGTAATTGCAATTGATTTTCAAAAAAATAATAAGCTAATAAAGTTAATTGGTTGCTCATAAAAAATTTGTAGACATAAATATCGTCTAAATCACCTTTTTTCTTATCACCAAGATGAGGATTTATCGCAATTGCATAAATAGCTTTATCTACATCAAGTTTTTGATTTTTATGCAATTTTTTTATCTGACGTGCAAATGTTTGAGTCTGCACAATCATAATATTCATTGAGCTTCAAATGTATAAGGTTCTACATTGCCAGCAAGAGCTTCTTCTCTTGCGATGATTATTTTTTGAATAAAGTCATAAGTTAAATCTGGATTTTCTTCTGAAATTTTACCTATTTTTGCCCAATATTCGATTTGACCTGCTACTGAACGATTCAATGCTTTTGATATTATTTTCGCTTGATGAACCATTTCATCAGATAGTTTAACAGAAACAGCCATATTTTTACTCCTTTTTAGATGTTTTTATATTTACTCTATAAAGTCATTATGGCGCAAAAAGAGTTAATTTGCAACTCTCTGGATGCGTTTTTATGCGTAGAGCATATCATTAAGAACAAGCAAGCGATTATATTTTGCAATTCGTTCGCCACGAGCAGGTGCTCCAGCTTTGATATAATGACATGCTGTTCCAACTGCTAAATCAGCAATAAAGGTATCGTTCGTTTCGCCAGATCGATGAGATATAACAATTTTTAAATTATTATTTTTACACGCATCGATGGCTGCAAGTGTTTGACTGACTGTGCCAATTTGATTTGGTTTAATAAGAACAGCATTTGCAGTTTTTTGCAAAACACCTTTGCGAATTTTCATAGGGCTTGTTACAAATATATCATCACCTACCAGTTGCACAGCATTACCAATTTGAGCTGTTAAAGTTTTCCAGCCCATAATATCGGTTTGGCTCATACCATCTTCTATGCTTATGATGTCAAATTTTTGACACCAATCTTCATAGATATCTGTTAATTGTTGTGCTGATAGATTTTTTTCTTGTAACAAGTCATAACTTTGAGTTTTTTCATTAAAAAGTTCTGAAGCCGCAACATCGAGTGCAAATTTGTAAGAATATTGTGGTAATTGTTGTGCGATGTCCGTTAGAAGTTGTAAAGGAGCTGCGTCATTTACAAAGTTTGGAGCAAAGCCACCTTCATCGCCAACATTTGTTGATTGACCAGAATCATGTAATTGTTGTTTAAGAGTTTGATAGAAGACAACTCCGGCATGCAGCTGTTGAGCATAATTTTTATGAGCATCTAGATCATCAGCTTGTGGAACGATCATATATTCTTGTACGTGTAGATTATTATTTGCATGAGCGCCACCATTGATAACATTAAACATAGGAGTCGGCATTTTAGCTTGAGCTGTACCAGAAACTCGTTGTAATATTTGATAGAGTTCAAGATTTTCTGCTGCTGCTTGAGCTTTAAACAACGCCATGCTTACAGCTAAGATGGTATTTGCTCCGATCGTTATCTTTTGAGGATGATGATCAAGATCCATGAGCATAGAATCCATAGCAAGGGCATTAATTTCTTGATAGAGCAGTTTTGGAGCAATTGTATTATTGATATAATTAACTGCTTGTAGCACACCTTTACCGAGCAATCTATTTGTATTGTCATCGCGTAACTCTAAAGCTTCTGCAGATCCTACAGATGCGCCAGATGGCACGCTTGCATAGACTTTGTGTCCATTGGCTAATTGTATACAACATTCAATGGTTGGCAATCCACGAGAATCAAAAATTTCATAAGCGTAACAGTTTATAATTTGCATACATCATTTTCTTTAAAAAGGATAAAATTTTTTATGAGTATACTGCAATTATTCTTAATTTTATATTATTTTATAATTGTTCTTTTACTATTTTTTTTAATGTTTTTAATAGATCTTGAATAGCTCCAAAAACAACATAATCTTCTACTTTATCAAGATCAACCCAAATACTTTCTGCAATTTCAATAGGACAAGGATGAATGTTACCTGTAACTTGCCCTAAGTATAATGTTACGGTTTTATCAACGTATCGACCATGACTTCTGCATTCATAAGAAAATGAAAGTGCTTCGATTGGGTAATACGAAACTAATGTAAAACCAGTTTCTTCTTTTAATTCTCGTTGAGCGGTTTGTTGTGGTGATTCATACTGACTATCAGGATGTCCCTTAGGAAAGCCCCAATGACCTGTAATGCTTCGAACGATAAACACTTGCCACTTTTCATTATTTTTTTGTAAAGGGATTATTCCAAAAGATGCATCTTTTTCTTTTATAATTTTTTTCATTTTTGTACCTTTTTTATAAATCTTGTAGTCATGACTTTGTTTTATAAAACTATTGATCAAATCGATCTAAATTAAGTATAATTAAAATATCATAATAACTTTTAACCAGATATTTCTACAAAAATGATATTTATTGAACTTATAGTCTATATAATTCTATTGTTTTCTATTATTTTTTTCTTCTATCTTTTATTATACAAAAGCTATGGTTTATCAACTAGTAAAATTACAACTCCAGAGCAAGCTTTAGTACATTTAATCGAAGGAAATAAAAAATATAATAGTTTTTGGAATTTTATTACACGAGCAAATCGAAAATCTGTTGCAACGGTTCAAAAACCCTTTGCGATTGTTTTAAGTTGTTCAGATTCTCGAGTCCCGACAGAAATTATTTTTAATCAAATGAATCTTGGCAGTTTGTTTATCATTCGCAACGCAGGTAATGTTGTTGATGGAGTTGTTCTTGGGAGTATTGAATATGGCATTAGCGAGTTAAAGGCTCTTTTAGTTATTGTTTTAGGTCATGAACGATGCGGAGCAGTTACGACAACGATTGATGCTATCTTAGAACATAGACCAGAATCATCAGGACACATTAAAGATATTATTAATGCTATCAGCCCTGCAGCTCATAATGTTTTGCAGCAACATATTGGGCAAGTAACTATAAGCGATCAACTGAAAGAAAGTATCGTCAAGCAAGCGGTTAAAGAAAACGTTCGGCTGATTATTCAAGACTTATCTGAATATTCAGATATTGTGGCAGATGCTGTTCAAAAGAAGACGATTAAAGTTGTTGGTGCTTATTATGATCTAGATGATGGTGATGTTAAAATTATTACCTAAATTATTTTGAGCATGAATTGCATGATTGGCAGCTTGGATTATCGACAGGAGGGCATATCATTTGTCTATAAAAATGAGCCCATATTAAGTTCATCCATATATATATAAATATAGATGAAAAAATATATAAACAGTGTATCAATATGTTTGTCAGTGCCGCAGGTATAATTAAAAATAAGCATGCTTCTAGTATCATCAAGAGTATTGCAATAATAGTTAATCTTGAAAATTGTAAAAATAATATTTTTAACAATTTTTTATTATGATGCGTAATGAGTTGAAAAATATCTTTTACTGATACTAGTAAACTTTTTTTATATTCAAGTATGTGCATGATAAGTAAGTTGTAGCAGATAAACCAATAAAAAAGAATAAAGACTTCAATGATAGATGTCATGATATTGAGGTAATGCGATTCAAAAATATCTAAAAAATTATAATTGGATACACATAATATCATGATTATTGTGCTTGTAATAACAAGTATATTAAGTAGATCAAATCGTATGTTTAATCGAGACATTGCAGAATCAAAAGCTAAATCTAAACAATTTTTTATGATAATTAAAAAGCAAATTGAGCATATAAGACTTGTTAAGAGGAATAGATTAAAATATGTCAACAATCCAATGACTATGGTTATAGAATTGATTGCCCATAACCATGCCGTTTTATTTTGCATTAAGTCATAATGAGCGAGATTAAAAATTTTTTTTATTAATTTTGTATCATGCATATCAGAGTCTTTCATAAATAATAGGATCAAATTAGTTTGATCCTATTATTTATTTTGTCAAAATTCTGATTAAGATTCGCATGAACAAATAGATAAGTCTTTATCAAATTCCATGTGTAAAAGTTTATACATATTGGCATCAATTAATCGATTTATCGTTAAGGCAAAAAGTACAAAAATTACCGTAGAGCCACAAAATAAAAACAATAGCCATTGTATCATTGATATGCCAACTAAAAACCAACTATAACCGCGAGTCATCACCCAACTTGCACGAAATGCTCGACGAATATTTCCGCCATGATCAAGAAGATATAGACCTGCAAATCTCCATCTTTGAGCTAATAATAAACCAGGTAAAATAAATAATAATGATCCTGATATAACTAATGTCCAATAAAAAAACATTGCGACAGCGTAAGAAAAAAATCGATTATTAATATCAAATCCACTCATCGGACGATTAAAAACACAATCAAGTGCATTTTGTCGATACATAATGGGAAATGAAACAATAAAAAAAATACTAAAAATAGAGACAATTGAGACCATGCTCATGGTAAATAATTTACCATAACTTTTAAGTGCACATGAAAATAAGCAGGCATCAATAAAAAAATATTGAATTAATGCAAGTATCATGGCGCAGCATAGTAAAAAACTTGCCATCATGGTAATCTGAGAGCCATATAAAAATAGCCAATTTGTTATATTGATTAAAAATTTATTCCATGATTCATGAAATAAGTTTTTAATTGATAATCTTTTTTTCATAAACTTCCCCTTGTTTTACGGTATACAAAATTACATTATGTGTTGTTGATAATATGATATTATGATCATACGTTAAAATAGTTTTATAAAACAATGTTTATAAAAAAAATAGAAGCTTGAATGAACGAGCTTCTATTTTTAAGATCAAGATTTCTCAGTCTTTATTTTACATGAATTTTACGTAATTCTTTAAAGACTAAAGCTTTCATAATCATGCTGTAAGGCAATACAATAAAGTATCCAACAAACGTTAATGTACCTAATGTTAATGCCAGCGCTAAATATAAAAACATTCCAAGGAGCGCTAAAAAGTGATGGGCTGTCATGGTAAAGCTTTTTTTAAATGCTTGCGGCACGCTGCATTTATCTTCTAATATAACCATACCAACAAACATGCAGCGAACTAACATGTAAGAAACTATAGCATGAATAATCCAATTTAAAGCCATAATGAACTCAAAATCTTGTGGTAAGGCAAATGCTAACATTTCTACGTATTGTGGTGATGGGTTGTAGAGCGATAGTGCTATAAAAAATAATGAAGCAAAGAGAAGAGAAGGTGTTAATCTAAACATGCTTAAAGTTCTACCATATGCAGCATCAAGACCATTTTGATGTAAAATCGCTGTGTATAGAGCGCTTGGAAGCAATAAAAGTAGCGTTATTAACATCTGATGTTCTGGCATGTACATAGGTAAAAATAAAGCAAGTATCATTAAAACAACAGCTCCTGCTGCAAGTAATACCCATGATTGCCATTGGCGAGCAAAATCTTTCCATGCAGCTTTTGATAAAGTTCTTACCCAGAATTCTTGAATCATACAACCTCCTTTTTTTATAATTATTTTCTAAATTGATCGTTAAAATAATGCATTGAATAGTTATACATAGCGCGGTCAATAGCTAATATTTTTAATCCTTTTATGATAAATGAAAACCCAATTAATACTCCGAGTAATTGAAAAAACAATCTACCTCCAAAAAAAATCAAACAAAATAAGCCAAAGGTAATCCACAGATAACCATGCATGCGATTTGTGATCATACTACATCCTTATGAATAAAAATTACTAGATTCTTGTATAAAAATAATCAATACGACTATTCTATCAACATAAGTAATAGTAAAAAAATTGTAAAATAAAAATATAAAAAAGGTCAATGATGCACAATAATAAATTAAAATACGATGTTCCCTTCACAGAAGATTTCATGCGAGAGCATGGTATTTTAAATCGAGTATTATTAATTTATGACAATATTGTAGATAAAATTCATCATCATGTTGATTTTAATGTAGAGACTTTAGAAAAAGCTGTCGATATTATCAGATTGTTTATAGAAGGTCATCACGAAAGATTAGAAGAAGATTATATTTTTCCATTGTTTGAAAAACATAAAAAGCACCTTGATTTGATTCAAGTTCTTAAAGAACAGCATATCAAAGGCAGAGAGATTACAGCCCATCTTAAAGCTATATGTGTTCAAGGTATAGTTGATAATAAACATAAATTTTTGATCCAACATTATGTAACAGAATTTGTTACGATGTATCGGCCGCACGAAGCACATGAAGATACGCAAATTTTTCCCTTAGTTCGATCGTTTATGACTGAAGAAGAATTTAAAAAGCTCGGTGATTTGTTTGAAGAATTTGAGCATCAACTGTTTGGGCCGCATGGATTTGTGCACATGCTCAAAAATTTAGATGATATGGAAAAAGAATTAGAAATTGATGATTTGCATCAATTTACACCTGTAGATTGAGTTGTAAAGAAATATGTGGTGAGCCGCGTTGGGATCGAACCAACGACCCACAGATTAAGAGTCTGTTGCTCTACCAGCTGAGCTAGCGGCTCACAAATAACAAGACTTTATTAAAGATATCAATATTTGTTTAAATATTCAATGATCATCTATAATCGTTTAATTTTTTATAAGCTTTATATACTCAAAAAAGCTAAGCCTCGTATGATTAATATTGGGCCAAATACAATATAAAGTACAGCTATATTTTGTTCTGTAGAATAATGAGTAAGTAGATAGATTCCTACAATAATTAAGAATATTCCGATTAATGATCGTTGTGTTGAATCTAATTTTTTTGAAAAATTTTTCATGCTATTTTCCTATTCATTAAATTTAGTTGAGGACAGTCGTTTTTCAAAAGATTTAAAAGCGCTCCAATCTCATTTTACACGTGTTTTTCGGTTGTTGATCGTACCTTTATTTTAAGGTCTTTATTCTATCTTATTATATCTATCCGAACCGAATCAATACATGC
>CANCGK010000023.1 GCA_947377595.1 bacterium
ATAGATAATGCGATTAATATGGCTCGCAGAGTTTGTATTACAACTGAAATATTACCTTATCCATCTTTGGCGTTAGGTTGTTTGGATGTGACATTAGATCAAGTTGTTGGAGCTTGTAATGTATTTGCAAATCATGGAGTTTATGTACGACCACATTATATTCGTTGGGTTAAAGATAAGCTTGGTGTAAAAATTTATAAAGAAACGATTATAAAAAAACAAGCTATGGATCACAAGATTGCAAGTCAGGTATTAAAAGTTTTAGGCCTTGGTATGCATCGTTTAAAAAATTCTATAGGAGAAAAATGGTTTGGAGGTGATGCAGCTGGTAAAACTGGAACGACCAATGATTCTCGTACGAGTTGGTTTTATGGAAGCACCCCAGAATTAACTACAGCCATTTATATTGGACGTGATGATAATAAATCTTTGGGACAAAAAATTTATGGTGCTCGCACAGCTTTTCCTATTTGGTTTGCTTTAAGTAAACAAGTTACGCATACAGCGCCACATTTTTTTTATGATCCATCACTGCGGCAAGTTATGGTTGATCCTATTACTGGCGCACTTTGTCATGATAAACGAAATGATCAATGCATATCTCTCTTGATTTCATAGTATAATTTTTTTTACTATCATTTGTATAAAATGGTACGAATCGTATTGTTGTAAAAAATAGATATATGAGTTGAATTATGAATACATATAGGTTGATTATATTTTCTGTAGCATTTTTTTTAAATCTATCTTTATCAGCTAAAACTGATATGAAAGCAATGCTCGAAGGTATGGGGCAAACTTTTGGAGCTCCTCCAACGGGCTATGTATATAATTATGAAGTTTTTAGTGATGCCCATGTTCCTATATACATAGAGCAAGAAGGCTTTGCATCTTTTATGGGTGCTTATTTTCCGAGTGCAAAAGGTATCTTTGGACAAAAAAAATTACCTGCAATTTTTGATGCACCAGGTGGCATATCACAGGCAAGTTATCATAAGCAAGATTATTATTTTAATATGTATATTTCTGATCATGCTGATGCATCAAAACAACCTATATATCAAGAATCTTTAACACAATTACCACTTAATAAAAATGATTCTAAAATTTATTATTATCATGTCTACACTGCAAGGCAATTAGAAAAAGGATCAACTGTTCATAAACCTTGTGTAGAATCTATGGGCTTTGCGGATCCGACTCAGGCTAATAGTTCAGATGCAACAAAAAAAGGTAATGTTGTTTTTAGCTCTCAATTATCAAGTATTTCTTTTTATAATAGTTCATCAACGGATGTTCAAATTTCTTTGACCTATGGTTCAGCGCCTTATACTTTTACCATAGAAAAATATTCATATAATTTTTTAGGATTACCAACACCACAATCAACCACCAGTACGCAGGCAACAACTCCTGCTTTTTCTTTGCGTCCTAATACCATAAATTTTGCTGCTTATGATGCAACAAAAAAAGAATATACACTATTTAAATCGTTAACATTATCAAATCAAGGGTTTGACGGAGTTGAGTATGCGATTGAAATTTTTCAGGATTCTCAAGGGCCTTTGCAAGTTGGAATTCAAGGTTTTAATCCTGGTAATTATGATCTTCCTGTCACAGCTCGTGTCAGAGATGTGACTCCCTGCCCATGTACATTTTGGTATCAATCTTTTGCTCAAGCAGGATCAGTGCAAGGATACATTGATTTGCCGGGGCAAATATGGGTTATCTATGGCGGCAAAGATAGTCCAATTGCGTCAAAGGTTGTTCCTGGTCAGGCTGTTTCATGGAATTTAACTCGTCCTTTACTTGCTCAAGCAGATCAGTTTGTTTATTTTGTTTATGTCGCTACGCATGATGATGCCGTTGCAGCAAAATTTGTTCAAAAATGTTTAACGCAATTGATAGGTAAAAATGTCATAGATCAATATAATCAAGCCTTACAAAAATCTGGTACTCAGCGGATCACGACGCAAAAAGGTTTAGATATCAAAGGTTCGATTGTAGCTCAAGAGCAAATATTAAGTGCAGAAGATCAGGTTGCAGCATTAATGGGATCATTAAATACAAGTAATGGCATTATCGAAGATATTGAGCAGCATGTTATAGGATATCTTGTTGGAGCAGATGCTTTTACACCAAAAGGAGTTGGATTTGGTCGATTTTATTATACATTGGCTCCATCGATTCTTAGTTTTGATACGATAGTAACATTAGTTGCTGGATGTTTAGATAGTTCAAAAACTACTGCTTTAGGAGGATCAAATACTGATATTCAAACTTCAATAAGTAAATCTGTTCAAGATTGGTTTGTTACCTACATGAACAATCCTGCTCAAGCGCAAACCTTAGTTGAAAAATATTTATTACAGTTTGGTAATACTCAAGTTGTTGACGGAAAATCTCAAGCATTAACTCAATATGGACATCATCAAGCACAAGCTATTGTATCGGGCAGTGTTAGTTTAAAATATCCATCGATGAAATTATCGACAGTTACGAATCAGTATGTATTAGATTTTGGTAAATCTGCTCCAGATAAAATGCCAACAGCTGTTATGATAGCAACACCATCAAAATCTGTGACGCAAAAAACTGCAAGTATATAAGTTTTAGATCAAAATCATCTTAAATTATGATAGAAGATCGAGTTTTTGTTGGATTGCGGGCAATAATTTTGTAGCGCAATGATCCTGAGTTATGCAACTAAATCGTTCAGGATGCATCTTTGCCATGGCCTGAGCATTTTGTAGTTGATGGTCATTGCTATCAGTTTGCAAAGGAATAACAATGCATTGTTTGTTGAAAAAATCAACCTCAAATAACGTGCCAGCTCCAGCTCTGCAAATAATAAGATCTGCTAGATTATAAAAATTTTCGAGTTGTTCATTGTATGCAAAAACAACCGCAGGAATATGATGTTGTGCATAAAATTCTTTATAATCATCTTGATCATACATGCCGATTTGATGAATAATTTGTATCTTTTTACATAATTTTTGATCTTGTTGTAAGCAATTTTTTATTGCTTGATTGACAAATAAAGATCCTTGCGATCCACCTAAGATGACAATTGTTTTACGATGTGTATCTAAATTCCAGGCTGTTAATAATTTTGCTTTATCGTAGATGCGATCTTTATCCGTAAATCTTACGGGATAGGGCGTGAGAATAGTTTTTTTATGTGAAAAATAATCACTGGTTTGGGTAAAATAAATATAGATCGTATCAGTAAAGTATGATAAGAATTTGACGGCTTGCCCTGGTTGTACATTCAATTCGTGCAATTCGTAAGGAATGCCTAAAATTTTACCTGCAAGGCAGACAGGGATCGAATTAAGTCCGCCATAGCTCATAATTTTTGCAGGAGCGATGGTCCATAATTTATACAATGCATGGAAAAAATATGATGTCATATTCCATGCAAACATGGGAAATAGCCAGGGTTGCTTATAAGGAATGCTTTCGATAACAGCTGGAATATAATGTTTAATCAAAGGGTGCTTATCCATAATTTTATGATCTAAGCTGCTGCCAGAAGAAAATAGATAGATCTGACTGGTTGGGTTTGATTGTAATGTTTGTTCTGCTTTGGTGATACAAGGAAGTAAATGTCCTCCAGATTTTCCTGCAACAAAACACAAAACGAGCAATGCATGATTCGTAAAAGCTGACATGATACTAACATCCTTAATATAGATTTTTATATGCCTATAAGTTTGATCTATTTTAAGAAAAATGTAACTACCACAGTTTGAAAATGGATTAATACAGCCGGAGATTTTGTTATGACAAAATCTCCGGAAATGGCTGGGCGGCGGCCCATAATGCGCTCAATAAAAAGCGTTTTACCCCCGCTGGGGTCACGTGTCCCGAAGGTTGCATGGCAACCGTAGAGTTCTTAAAAAGTCTTAAATCAGAATGTGATCCCTATATTTTATTGAGCTTTGCCTAATAAACCAGCTTCTTTTTTAAGTAATCCTGCAATATTTACATCATTAGCGCCTTTGCTAATCGTAAATGGGTATTGTAATTTACCTTGGCTATTAAATGTTGGGGGATTGATTTTGTAGTTTGCAAATTTTTGTGGATTCGTAGCTTCAATTTCTTTTAGTTTATCAAAGTGTGTAGCAAAAACGAATTGGGTTCTATCAAGATAAGGCGCAAGATCTTCGTTAATAAATTCAAATGCTAAGGTTTGGCCTTCTTTGCCACCTGTCCCGGTAAATAATTCATCAATGATAAAGAAATATTTCTCATCAGGACGCAATGTTTTTGCACGATGTACTATTTTATTAGCATTTTTGAGTTCTGATGCATAACGAGAAAGATTTTGTTCAGGATCATCAACAATATGTAAAAAAGAATCAAGGTAGTCATAAGGTGTGTAGTGATATAATGTACCGGTAGCAATACCAAAAGTTTGAGCTAATACAATATTTTGTAAAATAGATCTCATTGCAGTTGATTTACCACCAGCATTTGCACCGGTAAAAATGATACTACGATCTTCATCAAGACTATTTGTAGTAGAATTATTGATAATAATATTCCAAAAATTTTCAGATTTTATAGTTGTTTTATTCTTATCTAAAGTCTGAGCAAAACAAAATTGGTTCGGGGATTTTTTAGTTTCTATCATTTTTTGTGCAATGGCATTGTATGTATCCATTTCTGCAATTAATGCAAAAATGGGTGCTAAATTCATATCATGTTCGTAAATTTCGTTAACAAATGTGTTAACCCAAGGAGTTGCAACCAACGAGGATTCTTTTTCAGAATAACGAGGATGTTCTATACCTTTGATCATCGCAAGGCCTGCTTTATTAGTGATTAAATTTGGGTGAAATTGAGTTGTTAGTCCACGGTCTTGACATAATTTTTCAATTTTTTTTGCTGCAGATACGATTTGCTGGAGTGCGTAAATTAAATTGCGCTTTGCTAAACCTTCTTGATGCGTGTCATACACTGATTTTCCTATAAAATATGCTGAAAGTCCTGTCACTATAGATCCTATTGCAGACGAACTAGCATTTTTAGCATCAGCAGATATCGTAGAATATTTGCTATCGGTCAGCTGATTATATTTACTTGATAAAGCAAGATTAAGATGTTCTGGTTGTATTGTTGTAGGATTAAAAGGGTTGATATAATCCATTAAAATATGATTTGATATGTCATTGATCATCATTTGATCTGGATTTGTCAATTTAAAATCAGGTTTTCTTACCGTTTGATAAGCATCATACGCTTGTGCTGCACTGATTGATCCGATAAAAGCAGCATTGAGTATACTATTAACTTGTTTATAGGTATTGGCCCATGGATTTTGAGCTTCATATTGTTGCAAGATATACCAAGGTTTCGTAAATGGTGCAAAAACGCCATATTCTTTAGATCGATCTATAGCTTTTATTTTTTCTAATGCACTATCTCTATCAATCATCAAAGACATAGCATCTGATTCTATTGATTTTACTTGATCTAAAATTAAGTCTATTTCTTTTTTAAAAAGAATATCATGTATTAAATTTTTAATTATTTGTGATCTGAGTTTTATTGTACCGCTTTTATCTTTTGGGCTAATTGGCTTGGATAGTGTGTCGATTAAAAAAGTTTGTCCCATGTCCGTTTTAGCTGAAAAATAAAGCCCAATGCGTGGAATCACTAAATCTTGAGAAAGGTTATTGCTTAAAGCATATGTGATATTTTTATTAAAACTATTAATACCATGATCACCTTCGTACATAATTGTAAATAGTCGATCTCTACCAAGTTCATTTATTTTATTATTGTATAATGCTATAGCTTGATTTAAAATTATTTTTTGTTTGTTCGTATCATCTTGTGCGCTTGCATATAAATTAAGTAATAAGATTATCACAATTAAGGAATTTTTTTTGATCATGGTATTGTTTAGTTTTTATTTTTTAAAATAACCTTTTTTAGTTTGATCACAAAAAAGGAAGCCTATATTATTTTATAATAACTTCTAGATCGAGTTTATCAAATTATCTGCCGTAGCGCTGCCATAGTTGTTGCTCTGGTAGTCTTAAGCTATCAAAATATTCATTTCCTAAAGTTTTATATAATTCTTTTGATACGACGTGTTTGACTTCTCGATTTTGTGATCCTAGTGCAGCATTACCTAAAACTATACCCGCGATTGCGGCAATAACTAAAGCTCCATTAACCCACGTAACATACGATGGATTGCGAGATGTCCAGGTTTCAATTGTAATTAAGGAAATGCCATCTTTTGTATTGACTTCGGTTCTTTTACGAGTTACTCGATGACTCAATAGATCTTCTGACGTAACATCAGTTACAGATTGACCATTTGTGTAATGTCCAAAAATTTTTGAATATATCGATTCATTATCTTGTTGAGATACTGTTTTGTTGTAGATATATTTTTCTGTTGTGTGCTGTGGAAACTCTAGATCTTGAGATTTTTGATTATCTGAAGACTCTAATTGCAATGAGAACAGAGTAAAAATAAATGCACTTAATTTTTTTATATTTTTCATAGTTTTCCTTGTTTATGATAACAGGGCCGATTGGTATCGACCCTATTATATGTGTTAACTATTTGCAGCAATTATTGACATCATCGCCATCAAGATCTTCGCACAATTCTGGGTAACGATCTGGATGTTCTAAGCAATGTTTTTCTTCTTGGCTTCCTGCTGGATATTCAACATAATCGACTAAGCGATGATCGGTATACGAACCGAACTCTAATAATTTCGCTTCTTTATGTTTTAAAACTTCTTCTTTTGCTATGCCATGAAATTCTAAGATGCAATCGATTGCTTCTAAAATATCTGCAATTTCATCGACCATTTCGTGATGAGTTTGCGCTGCATAGACTTCGTTTGCCTCTTCGACTAATTTAAGGCCGAGCTCTTCTTTAAATTCGGCATGAGCTAATGGTACAAAGTGTACAATTGCGCCTTTTTCTTGACGTAAAGCGATTAATTTATCTCTCCACAATTTGTTTTGATAAAACTTACGCATAGGAATCTCCTTTTTTGTTTGATAAGATTATTTTCTATCTGAAATTATTGTAATAAAATAGCTTGAGATAAAGCAATAATTTTTACAAATATTAAAATACAAGTAATTGAAGCTTTAACATTTTTTCTGCTGTGGTAGAGTATTTACATAGATTTTATTATTTCGATTGTGGAGCGATTTTTTATGGAACATGGTCCAATTAAAGTAGGCATGGTAATTTTAATGCAGCATGATTTAGGCAAAGCTGTTGAATTTTATAGAGATGTATTAAAACTTCCTTTAAAGTTCCATCTAGAAAATAAATGGGCTGAGTTTGATTTAGGTTGTGTAAAATTTGGACTTTGTCCTATTGCGCAGTTTCAGGATAATATTCGTACGGGCATTGTTCTTGAAGTACAACAAGATTTATTAGCTTTGTACGAATCATTAAAAGATCAGGTTACTTTTTTAAATGAGCCGGTTGTAGCTGTTCATGGTGTGATGATCGGTTTTAAAGATGTCGGTGGTAATATTTTAGATTTATATCAACCAACCTTAGATAAAGTTAAAGATTTGGTAAAAGAAGTTGCAAAACAATCTGATGAAGGGAAATCAAATGAATAATCAAGAAGATAAAAAAGATCTATGTTGCCAGGAACAAGATTGTGTTGGCATGGAATCATGTGATTGTCAAGGTGTTTGCGTTTGTCAGCCTTTAGATATTGATTTTGATGAAGTGCAAGGCGATTGTGATGATTGTTGTTGTGGCGATGATGAGGATGATGACGATGATGACGACGAATGCGATGATGATTTAGAATGTACTGAAGACTAAATCTGAGTCTGTTTGTATCAAATATTGCAGTTTATAGTAGGTAAGATATACTAATTTTATATAGGTATCTTACCTATTTTTATTTCTGACAATTCATGTTATTCAACAATAATTATTTTTCATAAGGAGGCAATATGTTTCAAAAATTACGCCCATTGAGTCATCATGTTTGGGTTGAGCTTATTGATAAAAATGAAAAAACAGCGGGTGGATTATATATTCCAGATGCTGCACAAGAAAAAACTCAAACAGCTCGTGTTCTTGCAACAGGCCCTGGTAAATACAGTCTTGATGGAACTTTAATTCCTATGCAAGTACAGGTTGGTGACCTTGTGTTTTTTGGTAAATTTTCTGGTGTGCAAGCTGGAGAAAAATTCATGGTATTAAAAGAAGATGACATCTTAGGAATTATAGAAAATTAAGGACTTTTGATTATGGCAAAAAAAATCTTATTCGGGCAACAGGCTCGAACTGCAATGTTAAAAGGTATTGATATTTTAGCAAATACCGTAAAAGTTACGCTTGGGCCAAAGGGTCGTAATGTTGCATTCGAACGTTCATTTGGTGCTCCATTAATTACTAAAGATGGTGTAACGGTAGCAAAAGAGATCGAATTAGCTGACAATCTAGAAAATATGGGTGCTCAGATGGTTCGTGAAGTTGCTTCAAAAACGGCAGATGTTGCCGGTGATGGAACAACCACAGCAACTGTTTTAGCTCAAGCAATTTTTACCGAAGGTAATAAATATGTGACAGCTGGTGCAAATCCAATGGAATTAAAACGTGGCATTGATAAATCGGTTGCAAAAATAGTAGCAGCTTTACAGTCAGTTGCAAAACAAGTGACCAGTAAAAAAGAGATTGAGCAAATTGCAACGATTTCTGCAAATTCTGATACAACCATAGGGCAACAAATTGCTGATGCTATGGAACGTGTTGGCCAAGATGGTGTGATCACTGTTGAAGAAGCTAAAGGTATGGAAAGTGAATTAGTCGTTGTTGAAGGTATGCAATTTGATCGTGGCTATCTTTCTCCCTATTTTGTAACTGATTCTGAAAAAATGGAAGTTGTTTTACAAGATCCGATGATTTTATTGTACGATAAAAAAATTGGTAACATGAAGGCTATTGTTCCTACCTTAGAAAATGCAGCACGTTCAGGCAGAGCCTTATTGATTATTGCAGAAGATATCGAAGGCGAAGCTTTAGCAGCTTTAGTTGTGAACAAAATTCGTGGTACTTTAAAAGTTGCAGCAGTCAAAGCTCCTGGTTTTGGTGATCGTCGTAAAGCAATGCTCGAAGATATAGCAATTGTTACTGGCGCTACTTTAATATCAGAAGATGCTGGTATGGCTCTTGACACCATTATGGAACAAGATTTAGGCCATGCTAAAAAAGTAATTATCACCAAAGAAGAAACAACTATTGTGCAAGGTTTCGGTGATGTGCAAGCGATTGCTGGTCGCGTCATGCAAATTAAGTCTCAGATCGAATCATGTACATCAGACTATGATCAAGAAAAATTAGCAGAACGTTTAGCAAAATTAGCTGGCGGAGTTGCTATGATTAAAGTTGGTGCAGCAACAGAAACCGAAATGAAAGAAATTAAAGATCGTATCGAAGATGCTTTAAGTGCAACACGAGCAGCCGTGCAAGAAGGTATTGTTGCTGGTGGTGGTTGTGCATTATTACATGCTCAAGCTGTTTTAGCAGATATGGATTTAGTTGGTGACGAAAAACTTGGTATGCAAATTATTCGTCGAGCTATCGAAGAACCATTACGCACCATCGTATCAAACGCTGGTTATGAACCATCAATTATTGTCGAACGTATTCGTCAAGAAGGTTCTGGTCATTTTGGTTTTGATGCTAAAAATGGCGTGTATTGTAATTTAGTCCAAGCTGGTATTATTGATCCTGTTAAAGTTACTCGTTGTGCATTACAAAATGCAGCATCGATTGCAGGATTGTTATTGACCACAGAAGCAGTTATTGCTGATATTCCATCAGAGAAAAAAGAAATGCCAATGCCGCCAATGGGTGGTGGTATGGGTGGCATGCCAGGCATGATGTAACATTGATTTTTTTGTAATCTATATTATCCGCTTGAATTTTTTATCAAAGTTCAAGCGGATTTTTTATGAGAAATATCTAGCCAATATTTTACTTACTCTAAAACATTTTCTTTTCAGCTTGAAATTTTTGTGATAAGATGTACAAAAATTAATATTTTATCAATCATTAAAATATTAATTTTTTATAGATAAATTATCATGTATTGCGTATCAAGAAAGAATGTGTATCGTGCAAAAAAAAGTTTTATTAAGTTTATTGATATGTCATTTGACCTTGTTTAGTTCCCCAGATAAACAGCTACACAAGTCATCATCTACTCTAAATTTTCAACAATATGGTATGCGTCAAGTATTTTGCGGATCTGATTTTATAAGTCCTGATGAAAGCCCTGCAAGTACAAAAACACAAATCTCTCCACTATTAAAAAGTTGTAATGAGTATTTGGTGGGACATGAATATGATGGCGATCTCGAATTCCAGAGCCTTCGTCTTTCTGGCGATTTTGAAGAATCTGATTCAAGAAATTCATCTCCTCAAGGAGTTCGTCTTATTGGCGATTTCAGAGATGGATCGTCATCAGTTGATGTAATTACTCACGATAGTCTAGAAAAAGGTACTTTATCTCGATCTAGAAGAATTATAGATATTTTAAAGCTTACTCCAGCACCAAGAGGTGAAAAAAGATCTCAAGAGTCTGGAGATGATACAACGCTTTATAAAAAAGCAGCTCGAGATTTAGGTGCATTAACTAAATCTACTCTTGGTGATTTTCAAAGTACAATGACAGATGATGTTCTTAGTGACATGGTTGCTATAACAGCACGAAGAAAAGTTAAAGTTTGTGTTAAGCCAGTAATCTTACAGCGAAGACGAGTGAAATTGCCAGATGAATTTATTTTAGATAAATGTGCGCAACCTGAAGCAAAAGAATAAATATGACTAAAAAAAGGGAAGTATTGATGAGTATTTTTACATTACATTTGCCATTTAAACCTGCAGGTGATCAGGGACAAGCAATCGAGAAATTGGTTGCAGGTCTTGGGTCACCTTCGACTTTACTTGGGGTCACTGGTTCTGGTAAAACATTTACCATTGCCAATGTCATTGCACAGCAAGATGGCCCAGTGATTATTTTATCACCCAATAAAACTTTAGCAGCTCAGCTGTACGAAGAGTTTTCTTTATTTTTCCCCGATAATAAAGTGTGTTATTTTGTCAGTTATTACGATTATTATCAACCAGAATCTTATTTACCAGCTCAAGATATTTATATTCCCAAAGAGACAAAAATT
>CANCGK010000024.1 GCA_947377595.1 bacterium
TTGATATTGCATCGAAAATTTCTTTACCTCTTGCAGCAGGTTTTGCAATCACAGGCTTTATTTTGTATTCGATGCATTATGCTCAAGAAAAAAAAGATATTGCTCTGTGGTCATTGCGCAATGGATTGATTGTAGGAACTATGCAAGGCTTTGCTTTATTGCCAGGAGTATCGCGGTTTGCAACGACGATGGCAACGTTACAATGGCTTGGATATCAAAGGATGAACGCATTTTATATTTCATTTTTATTGCAATGGCCTTTAATTATTTTAGGCTCGATCAAAGGACTTTTATCATTGCATGATTCGATGATTATGCAAACTATTACGACGATGCCTTTTATAATTTCTATGATCTTTGCAGCCGTTATTTCCTATGGCATGATATCTTGGATCGGAAAAATTATTAAAAAAAATGCATTGTGGAAATTTTCTTATTATATGATAATTCCTACGAGTATAGCGTTATTGCACTATGTTGGTTAAAAATGAATAAAAAGGAGTTTGCGTATGAAATTTAAGGTTGTGCAGCATGCTGTTGAGCATGCACTCGGATTGTTTTTAATCGGCTTACATCTTTTTTTACTCGGTTCTTTGTGTACGTTTAGCGCGATGGATAGCTCTTTATTTTATCATGCCACGCAAGCTCAAGCTTATAAAAATATATTTGGTTTTTTTGGAAGTTATGCAGCATCGTGGTGTTTTTATATGTTTGGGTATGGAGCGTATCTTGCGCCGTTTTGCATTGTGTATGCCATTGCTTTGTATTATTATATGTGCATCATTCGAAAAATTTCTATGAGCACAGAGTGGGATCGCTTGTGTGGCGTTATTCTTGGGTTTTTAAGTTTTGCAGTTTTGTCTGAAGTCTATGCCATAAAATTATATGATTTTTGTTATCCTGGCGGATTAATGGGCCGTGCATTAGTCGCCAATTTTTTATTCAGCTTTGATGCTCTTGTGCAAAAAATTATTGTGACAAGTTTGTTTTTTGTTGCCACAATTTTAATCACTCGATGTACTTATTTACCTTTATTTTTTTATTGTTTGAGCTGTATTAATTATTGTTGTGATCGTCAAAAAATACCGGCGCGTATCGTTGTCGCATGTTACCATCTGCTTGTGCAGATTGTTTTGTTTTGTTTTGCTTTGTTACAAAAAATATACAATGCGTTAACTGGTAACGTGATAAAAAATATGCATAGTTCGATTGTTGAATTTGAGCAAGAAAATAATATTGATCTTGATATTGATCAAGTTGTCCAAGATCTATTTTGGGATGAATATATTGATGCCGATAGATCTTATCAACAGCAAGTGCCATCATTTGTCGCAGATCATGCTGCCGATGAGCAAATTGAGTTATTCGAAGATCAAGCAAGAAAGATTGAAGATCACCCGGAAAAAATAATTTTAAGCCATCAAGTGCAAGGTGTTCAAGAGCAAGAAGAGCAAGAATATATTGAAGATAAAAGATCGCAGCAAAAAGCGATAGAAAAGTTCGAAAAAATAACAAAAGAATATCAACTGCCATTTTTGGTTGCAAAAAAAGTAGAGCAAAAAGTATTACAAGAAAAGCAAGATGTTTTACTTGAACAAGCAAAAACGTTAGAAAGCAAATTAGCTCAATTTGATATTCAAGGAGTAGTTGTTGGCATGCATGCAGGCCCAGTTGTTACGTTGTTTGAATATCAACCAGATGTTAAGGTTAAAGTCAGCAGGATTTTATCGCTCGAAGATGATCTTGCGATGGCCTTAAAAGCTTTAAGTATACGCATTATAGCGCCAATTCCAGGGCGATCTGTTGTTGGTTTTGAAGTTGCAAATCAACATCGCCAAGATGTTGTCATGGCGCGTATTTTAGAATCATCAGAATTTAAAAAAAATACAGCCGCATTGCCGATGATTTTTGGTCAAGATACATTAGGCAATGATATCATTGCAGATTTAGCAAAAATGCCGCATTTGTTGATTGCAGGGTCAACAGGTTCTGGAAAATCAGTCGCTTTAAATGCCATGCTGGTCTCTTTGCTCTGTTCGTTAAAGCCAAGCGAATTGCAGTTGATTATTATCGATCCTAAGCGTTTAGAATTTGCAGCTTATGATGGCATAGCTCATTTAGTTTTTCCTATTGTTACCGATACCAAAAAAGCAATTCCTATTTTAAAATGGGTGGTGCAAACGATGGAAAAAAGATACGAAATTATGGCAAAATTTGGGGTTCGTAATTTAGGTGATTACAAGATTGCAGCATTAAAAAATAAAGAGATGGAACCAATGCCTTTTATGGTCGTTATTATTGATGAGCTTGCTGATCTGATGATGACAGCAGGTAAAGCGGTGGAAGATTCGATTGCGCGTATTGCTCAAATGGCTCGAGCTGCAGGTATTCATATGATTATTGCAACACAAAGACCGTCGGTTGATGTTATTACCGGAATGATTAAAGTTAATCTTCCCAATCGCGTTGCTTTTAAAGTGACATCAAAGATTGATTCCCGGACTATTTTAGATGCTGGTGGTGCAGAAAAATTATTGGGACGGGGTGATATGTTATTTTTAGATGCATCAAAATCTCACTTAGTTCGTGTGCATGGAGCTTATATTTCTGATCAAGAAATTCACGATGTCGTAGCTCAGATAAAAAAACAGAGCAAGGTGCAATATTTAGATATTTTTGAACAGTTTAATAACCACGATTCAAACGATTTATTTGATGGTGATGATGAGCTTTATCAAGAGATTGTGCAGTTTATTCAAGAGCTGGATGAAGTATCTATTTCTATGTTACAAAGAAGATTTCGCATAGGGTATAACAGGTCTGCTCGACTGATCTCAATTCTTGAGTCAAAAGGTTTGATAATGACGGTTGATGGCGGAAAGACGCGTAGAGTGGTTAAGTGATGAATCTTTTCAATTTGTCATTATAAGTAATAATACTTGACAAAAAAAGTAAAAAACATAGATTTTTCTTGCGAGATACTTTTTTGAATGTATCGAAATCGTACTTTGAAAGCGCACATCGTTCTGATTAATACACGAGATATTTTGCTTGGTATCTTAAGAAATGACATGTATAAAAAAAGCAAGCATACAATATAACGATTAAAAATTTATATAAAATATAGTAGTTTTTAATTTTAAAAAGCCGGAGGAATTGATGCAATTGGATAAAAATTATGAGAATGGTCTTCTTGGTCATGCTCAGATGATGACTGGAGAGTTTCCTTTAAATTCATCATTTTCAGTTGATACGCGTACGTTGCAACCTGGAGATATTTTTGTTGCATTACAAGGGCAGCAATGTGATGGTCATCAATTTATTGGTGATGCATTAGCAAAAAAAGCGGCAGGATTTATTCTTTTAGAAGAAAAACGTGCTGATATTGAAAAAATGTATGGACCTGCGTTGCAAACAGTTAAAGTTTTGTATGTGCAAGATACTTTAGCAACTCTTATCAATTTAGCAAAAGAATGGCGATCTAAATTTACCTACCCAGTTGTCGGTATCACAGGGTCTGTTGGTAAAACTTCGACAAAAGAGATGGTTGCAAATATCTTACGAACATCAGGCGAGCCATTTTATGTTTCTTATGGCAATCAAAATACAATCATTGGGGTTGCTCTTAATATTTTAAAAATGCGTCCAGGTTGTAAAGCAGCGGTTTTTGAAGTTGGTATTTCTGACCGTGGCGTTATGGCTAAAATTGCAGATATGTTACGTCCTACCTATGCATTAATTACAGGCATTGGTCATGCTCATATGCAAGGTCTTGGTTCTTTGCATGATGTTGCTGCAGAAAAGCGTGCGATTTTTAGTTGTTTTTCTGATGTTAACATTGGGATTGTCAATGGTGATCAAGATGTTTTATCTTCAATTAGTTATGCGTATCCAGTTTTGAAATTTGGACTTAAAACAAGCAACCAGATTCAGGCTCGTAAAATTTCGATAAAAAATAATGTCATTACCTTTGTTGCAAAAGTTTACAAGAAAAAATATTCAATTATGTTGCAAGGTTCTCATGAAGGCGCTGTGATGAATGCGTTATCAGCATTGGCAATTGCACACATGATCGAAATTCCAACAGAAATTGCAATCGAAGGAGTTCAAAAACCTTTGGCAGTGCAAGGTCGTTTTGAATTTTGCCCAACTGCTGATCATGGTTTGTTTATTAATGATAGTTATAATGCAAATCCAGAAAGTGTTAAAGCTGGTCTTTTGGCATTTGATGTTTATGAATCAGATTTAAGTAGAATTGTTGTTTTGGGTGACATGCTTGAACTTGGTGTTGATGGTCCATTTTGGCATCGTCAAATCGGTCGCTTTTTACGTAAAATTTCTGGTATTAAGCATTTAATTTTAATTGGATCGATGGTTGAGTGGACTAAAAAAACTGCGCCACTTGGCTTGAATGTTCAATTATTTGCAACATGGCAAGATGCTTTACCTGAGATTGAAAAATTAACGAATGAAAAAACAATTACATTTGTTAAGGCATCTCGTGGTGTTGGATTGCAAAATATTATTGATGCATTACCTGCAAAATAAACGTCAGATTTTTTGTATCTATAATTTGCTAAAGTTTTTATCTGTATGATACACTAAAGATATAGTTTGTTAAAAATTCCGACGACTGGATATATACAACTGGTCGTCGGTTATTTTATTCATGTGATTTTAAAAATGTTAGGTTGGTATGAACGATTCTGAAAAAACAATAACGCAAGTCCAGCACAAACCAGTTTTACTGCAAGAAGTATTGCAGTTTCTTGCTCCGCAACCAAGAAAAGTTTACGTTGATGTTACATTAGGAGGCGGTGGTCATACGCGAGCAATTTTAACAACTCAGCCAGATTGTACCGTTATTGGTATGGATTGGGATGAGCAAGTTATTAAAACAACGGGTGAAAAATTAAAAGCAGAGTTTGGTGATCGATTTATTCCCATTTGGTCTAATTTTTCTAAAATTAATACAGCGTTGGCAAAACATCATATTCATAAAGTAGATGGTATTTTGGCCGATTTTGGTACATCACAAATGCAAATCGCAGGAACTCCTGGGTTATCTATTTTTCAAGATAAATTTTTAGACATGAGAATGTCAAAGGGTTTGTTTAAGGTCACTGCGCAAGAAGTGTTAAAAACTTTTAGCGAAAAAGATTTAGCAAAAATATTTTTTGAGTATGGCGAAGAACGTTACGGAAATCGCATTGCGCGAGCAATTGTTGAGTTTCGTCAAAAAGATCAATTGCGTACAACCAAACAACTTGCAGAGTTGATAGAAAATGTTGTACCAAATTGCAAGGGCAGTAAAATTCATCCTGCAACCAAAGTGTTTCAGGCATTGCGCATTTATGTCAATAAAGAGTTAGAAAATATTCAGTCTTTTTTAGTTAATAGTTTAAAAGTACTTGCTCAAGATAGCCGTTTAGTATGTATTAGCTTTCACTCTTTGGAAGATAGAATTGTAAAACAATTTTTTAAAGAACAAGAGAAAAATCCTTTAGTTATCACAAAAATATTAACACCAAAAGTGTGCACTGCAACGCCAGAAGAGCTTGAGTATAATCGTTCTTCTCGTAGTGCAAAATTACGTGCAATAAATTTTAATATTTAAGTTGACAAAAAGAGTTTCTGCAGGTACTATTAAATACGTTGATTGATGAAGATTAGTTTTTTTGAAATAAAAGTAAGAGTAGTATATTAGCGTTGAGACAGAACACTTTATTAAAGGACTGTATGCCATGGAAATCACAGAAATAAAAGTCTATCCAGTTAAAGATAGCGGTAGATTAAAAGCGTATGCAACAATGGTTTTTGATGATTGTTTCATTATTCGAGATCTAAAAGTTATCGAAGGTGATAAAGGTTTGTTCGTGTCTATGCCATCTCGTAGAAGAAAAGATGGATTTAGAGATATAGTTCACCCTTTGAATTCTGGCACAAGAACTGAAATAGAAGATCGTATTATTGCTGAATATGAAGTAACAGCAAATGAAGCGATGTCAGCAGAAGATGCTTTAGAAGGCGCTGATAGTTCTTACGAATAAAATTGAAAATTTACAAAGTAAACAAATTGTGTTGGAGCGTGGCCAAGCGGTAAGGCACCTGTTTTTGGTGCAGGCATGCGGAGGTTCGAATCCTCCCGCTCCAGCCAAAATTTAAACCTCATTCTTGAAAAAAGAGTGGGGTTTTTTTGTGTCTAAAAATATTAAAAAAGGTGATGATGATGAACAGGTCTCATATTCTTTATATTGCTTCCCATTCAGCTTCTCGTAAATCTTTGCTGCAGCAAGCAGGTATACCATTTTGTGTGATTGATCAACATGCTGACGAAACATCAGTTTCTACCACGCAGCCTTTACAAGATATTGTCATGCAGATAGCGTTGCTTAAAATGGAGCATGCTCAAATTCCTGCAGGTAAGATCGAAGGTCAGATTTGCTTTGTCCTTACAGCAGATACGCTTGGTTTAACGCAAACAGGTAGAGTGTTGTGCAAGCCGATTGATCGTGCGGATGCCATGACGATGTTACGTGATGCAAGGCCTGGTACGTTAACGGCAACAGGATTTTGTTTGCGTACGTATATCTGGCAGCAAGGTGCATGGGTTGTCATGCAAGAGATTCTTGATTATGATCAAGCAGGTTCTATTTTCGATGTGCCAGATGCTTTTATCGATTGGTATCTTGATGCAATTCCATTTTTATCGGTCAGTGGCGCTATATCTATCGAAGGTTTTGGTGGGCAATTTTTACAATCGGTCCAGGGTTCGTACGAGACGATTGTAGGTTTGCCGATGTTTAAACTTCGTGCAGCATTGTTTGAATTTGGATTTTACGAATAGTTGCATCTTTTCCTTTTTTATTCTTTGTCTTGATGTTAAATCTTGTTTTGCTGCTCTTAAAAAAGTTACGATGATATGAGTTGATATCTTATATTTTTTTTAAAGGGGGTAGTATGAATGATACACGTCAAAAAATAGCGTTGCTATTTTTATTATTGTCGTTGCCGCAGACCGCTGTTTTTTCAATGTTTGATGCTGAGCAGCGACCGACAAAAGTTGATCACAAGAGGGTGGCAGACAAAATTCAAACAAATGAGTTCCAACCATATATTAAACAAGTTTGGCTTGTTTTAAAGGAAAAATATAGAAATGTGCAAGATCCTGTTATGGCAAAGGTTGCACCAGTCTATATGATTGGAGTGATTGATCTTGCGTATGGTTCGATTTCTAATTTTATGAGATCAAAAATTGCAGTGCAAAAAATGAATCAGATGTATGATTGGCATAAACCAGAGCTGTACGATGTCGAAAAAATTCATGCAGGTTTAGATGCGCTGAATCGATTACCAATCACTAATGATAAATATTTTCAATTAAATGTTAGTTATTATGGAGGCAATAGCGATATATTGCAAAGCTATGTTCAAGATTTGAGTAAAATATATACACATGTTCCAAATGATATCTTAAAAGTCTATGTTATTGAAGTCTTAAAATATCAAAAATCAGGGCAACCAGGATTTTTTAAAAAACATAAAGTATGGACGTCGAAAGATGTTGCTGATTATAATCCGCAATGGCCAGATACCGTTAATTCTGATGGCGATTATGTAGGTGATCCAACAACCGTTCAAAAAATATATGCTTGTATGCAAGGTATTCAATCGATTTACACGAACCATACAGAAGATGTTACAAGAGCAGGTCATGCATTGCGAAAATTTATGAAAGAATCAAAAGAACCTCAAAAGAAGGTTATACCTACATCAGCTGATGTTGATAATTCTGGAACAGGAAAAATGCCATCATCGCGTGTTGCAGGTGCTGGAGGAGGTTCGTCTGATGGATCATCAAGCCAATCTCCATCATCATCATCATCTTCTTCTTCTAGCGGTCTTAAGCTTCAGCCAAAAAAAGCAGCAGAAAAAATTGGAGAAGAAGTAGCACCAAGAAGAATGTTATACGATGGTCTATCTAAGTTTACATATGAAAATTTACAAGCTGCAGAGGCAGATTTGACTGAGGATTTTCTTTTTACACAAAGCTTGGCTAACAAGCCAAGTTCAATTACTGAAAGAAAAAATGGTCAATCTGAAGAGGAAAGACAATTCTTGATGGTTGAGCAAGCAAAAAGCGTCTATCCATTGCTTGATGGCAAAGTAAATAAGTTAATTCAAGATTTCTTGGATGTTAAGCGTGAGCATGGAAGTCGTGTAGAAAAAACATTGTATGCAAATATGACTGCCAGGGCTTTTATCCGTCGTTTACTGACAAAGCGCCCATATACATTCTGGAATCAAATAGATGATTATCTGTTGCGCGATCGTATAACACAAAGTTCAGGAAGATTTGAAACGATTGGCAAATATAATCAAGGTGGCAAATTAGTGCTTGCAGATTATTTATCTTATGATGAAATGGCTATTTCTGCCTTAGTCAGCGTTGCTGTTCCGACATTTTTTGTTAATTCTGGTAATAGACATAATAATGGTCGTCAGGGAGCAAAAGGTTCTTATGAAAATCAGGGAGTTTTAGTCGGTGCTGTTGGTGCTCGATTCGAAAAACCAGGTCTGATGGAATATGCTCATATGATTATTACGCCAGAGCAAAATACTCCAGCGAATGGTTATGGAGATCCTAGTGTACAAGGGTATGTCGAAAATCCTCTTCTGCAAGTATGGGCAAAATTTTATGGGATTGATTATTTTCCAAGTTGGGATGAAGTTAAAGTTTCAGGTTTAATTGAATCTGAGAATGAGGAAGATGATCCTAAAAAAACTTAT
Organism: bacterium; assembly: GCA_947377595.1. GTDB lineage: Bacteria > Babelota > Babeliae > Babelales > Chromulinivoraceae > Chromulinivorax. Next base: position 8,791 of record CANCGK010000024.1, read on the forward strand.
TTAATGGTGAATACTTATGAGGGATCATTTGATGATGATTCATTCAAAGAAATTACATTTTATATACATAAGGATGTGTATAAAAAAAGAATGAAATCTGTTGTTGCGCCGTATTTATTTGCAGCAAATCAATATGCGCAAGATCAAGGCAAAAAAGCATACTGTAGAGTGGTTGGTTTGGGTCTTGGTGTTTGGGCAAAACATGTAAAACAACAAAAATGGTTAGTTGATGTTTATCTAGATGCTCTTCATTATGTAGATTTAAAGAATATTAGTCGCGTTGAATTTTATAGTTTTGGTTTGGATGAGGAATATACTAGAAAGCAGAAATCATCTGTTAAGAATATTGCTATAAGCTTTACGAGATATCAAAATGGAGTTAACCCATTTATGCCTGTGGCAGAAAATCAACTTTTGGTAGCTCAATATGCATGGGATGGTAATTCTTATCCTGGTAATGAATATTGGGTTGAAAACTTAGCTGCTTCAGATGATCCTGCTGCTGCATGTGCTTCATCAATCACGTATTTGCAAAATCCAGATGTCAATCCAGATTTTACCACACGAATTGGATTGTGTTATTTTTCTGGTCCAAATGATATTGATCCTACAGGCCATTTGAGCCGTCAAGGTATTACTGTGCACCCATTGATGGATTCTAGAAATGAAAAATAGTAATTAGAATAACTATAAGGTCGCATGTAACAATATTTTACATGCGACCTTTATGCTTTTAAGATTACAATTAATTGTACGCTGCAGCTAGTTTTCTTGTTTTTTGACTATAAAAAAAAGTATGCTTTTGTCAGGAGCTTTTGAATTATTTTTTGATCAAGGGATGCGTAAGTTGATAATAATTTTTTTTTGATAGTGCACAATTTTTGGATAGTGCAGATTACATTGTAAGATATTGAATCATCTTATTATTTTAAAGGGGGCGTATGAATAATATAAGAGTCAAAATGGCAATATTGTTGTTAGGAGTATTTCCTTGCAGAAATATTATCTCGAGCGTCATTGCAAGTGGTACTCGGCAGTTAGCCAGATCTGCTGCAAGTGCAAAAAATGCTGCTCGTGCAATGTCGGCAACAAAATCTGCTGAAGCAGAATCATTGCAAGCTTTATATCGTTTAAACAACGATCCATCCGTTAAAAATCTTGAAGAACTTATAAAAAAATTGCCTGAAAAAAAATCAAAAGAGCTGATAGAATCAGTAGATAAGGTTGAGCTGCTGTTAAAATATAAGAATGATACTTTAGATGAGTACGATATCTGGTTCCTGAAAAAAGCATTATTGGAAAATAAAGCGAGTATAAAATTTAATCATGATGTTTATCAGGCCCAACTGCTAGATGTCATGAATAAACTGAAACAAGCAAGGGAATCTGGAGAATCGAGCTTAAAAGTAATATTCAAAGATGCTCAAAGCAAAGGTTTTCATAATGTATGGAATATACTCAGAGATGCAGGAAAGATGGAGGATTTTAAAAATAGGATAGGCAAATTAAAAAAAGAGGGGTTATCTGATAAGCAAATTGCCGAAAAAGCGGAAGAAATAATTAAAGCAGTTGAAGTGAAAACAGCTGCCATTGAGGCATTGTCGCATGGATGGAATGCTGCAGTGATTAGCTCTTTAGCTCTTACACCAGTGGCTAAATTTAATTCTTTAAGGCCTGATCTAGATATGACTTTTCAGGATGATATGTATAATAGTCATATGGAGACAATTCAAGCGCCTGATGATCAGGTAATAGCAGCATCTGTTCAAGATCAAAAGATCGTTGATAATACTATTGATGAAGCTCTCACGCAGTCTACTCATGTAAGTCCATCTGGTGATTTACATCAAAGTCACGTGTTGAAAAAACAGCCGATAGATAAAAATTTAGCAGATACTGCACTTGACGTGCAAAGAGTGCAAGAAAATAATATTGCATCATTCTCATCATCACTATTTAATGGAATGAGTGACTATGCAGCATCAGGTGTGCAAATGGCTCAAGCAAATCCACTGACAACAGCTGCAGTGCTTAGTGCAGGGGCTGTCGGAGCTTTTTATGCTGGGCGTTATCTTTTTAATAATTTTTTTCAAAAGCCAGAGTTGGCGACTGATCATGATAAAATAGATGATGTATTGGTGTAAAAAATCGCCGATTCAACTCTGAAGTGCAATGTTAAATAAGTTAAGTTTTGTGTTATGCACAATCTCAAAAGGGGTTAAATAATTTAATGATTTACGGGGTCTTAGGTTTAATAAAAATTCAACTCTTTTTACCTGTTGTGTAGTAATTTTACTA
>CANCGK010000025.1 GCA_947377595.1 bacterium
AGAACCTCCTGAACTTCCTGATCCACTTGAATCACCGCTGCTTTGTGATGCCATACTGCCAAGTGCAGCAGCGCCAGCAGTTTTAGATTTATCTCCGCTGCCACCAGGTCCAACCAGTGCAGCTCCTGCGATAGCTTTTGTTGGATTTATGGTATGGGATTGAGAGCCCTGAGAGTTATTTGTTGCAGCATTGCTTGAGCTTGGACGAGCAATTAGGTGTGACAAACCTGTTGTCGTAAAAATTGCCATTAATACTGATATTTTTTTTATATTTTTCATATAAAAATCCTTTTTTGAAATCTTTTTACACTTATTCAAGAATCATATTATCAGTTTGAAACATGTAAAAGCAATAGTTTGGATAAAAATAGCTTTTTTTTGTATACTTGATGTATTCATTGAGTATTTTAAATTTTGGAAAAAATATATGGAACTTCCAGTAACGCAAGGTTTAACTCCATTAATGCAGCAATATTTTGATTTGCGTGCGCAATATCAAGATGCTATTTTATTATTTCAGGTCGGTGATTTTTATGAACTTTTTTTTGATGATGCGCAAACCGTATCATCTTTTTTAAGTATCGCTTTAACGAAACGTGGAACATTTCAGGGCCAGCCGATTCCATTATGTGGTTTTCCGGTGCATGTTTTGGATCATTATGTTACCAAATTGATTAAAGGGGGTTTTAAGGTTGCCTTATGTCAGCAGCTTGAACAAGCAACGGCAGGTAAAATGGTTGCTCGTGGGGTTACGCAAGTTTTTACGCCAGGGACTTTAACATCAGAAGCATTACTTGATGCAAAAGCGGCATCATATCTTTTTGCATTTTTTCCTATGAAAGACGCTTGGGGTTTATTATTTTCTGAATTATTATCATCTCAGTTGCATGCAACAGTGTTGCCTATTGATGGGCAAAAATCGCTCGAGACTGAATTGTATAGATTTTTGCCAGATGAAGTTGTTATGCAGGCACAAGTTCCAGGTATAGGAAAATTTGAAGATTTTTTTAAACAACGTGGTTTTTTTACAACAAAACATATAATTTCTGCAGATGAAGAAAATTTAGTTGCTGTGCAAAATTGGAGTCATCAACAATTTTCTGCCGAAAGCTATCAGCACTTACAAAAAAATCCTTGCTTGGAGCATGCATTAGCGTTATGGCATTCGTATGTTGCAAAAAACCAAAAAAATGCGGTAGAGCAATTTAAAGAAATTCATTTTTATAGTCCAGATCAATTTTTATTACTTGATGCTGCAACGCAAAAAAATTTAGATATCTTAGCCGATAGTTTTGATGGTTCTAAAAAACATAGTTTAGTTGGATGTATGGATCGTGCAGTCACGCCTATGGGATCAAGGATGATTCGTCGTTGGTTGTTACGGCCGTTAGTTTCGATTGATGCAATCATTGCTCGTCAAGAAGTTATATCTTATTTAATAACTCATCCAGTCGTGTTATTAAAATTAACACAATTACTTGAACAATTTGGAGATTTGCAGCGTGTAGTTGGGCGTATTGCCTTGCAAAAAGCAACGATTAAAGATTATCTTGCCTTAGGAAAAATTGCAGGACTTATGCCAGAAGTAGTTAATCTTTTGCATACTTGCGCAGTCCCACTCATAGAGCATCTTATAGCTGATTGTAGTGATGTTTCTGCTGTGCATAGTTTATTAGAGCAAGCTTGTAATGATGATGAATTGCAACCAGATTGGATGATCAAACAAGGGTTTGATGAACATTTAGATTATTTACGTGATTGCATTGCGCAAACGGATCAAAAATTACTGGAGCTAGAAGCTTGCGAGCAACAACGCACAGGTATTAATAGTTTAAAAATTAGACAAAATAATGTGCAGGGATTTTATATTGAAGTGACGAAAGTTCATAGTCATCTTGTTCCAGACGATTATATTCGTCAGCAAACATTAGTTGGCAGAGAGCGTTATACTATGCCTATACTTCAACAGATGCAGGCTCAAGCAGTTCAAGCACAGTTGACAGTAGGCGCCTATGAAAAAGAAATTTTTCTACAGGTTAAAGACCGTGTTGCCCAATTTATTATGCCACTTCGTAAAATAGCAGAATCGATTGCAACGATTGATGCATTACTTGGATTTTCTTTAGTTGCTTACGATTGTGGGTATGTTTGTCCACAATTTAATCAGGCGCGTAATATTTTGATTCGCGATGGAAGACATCCCGTGATTGCAGCACAGCTTGCACATCAATTTATCTCTAATGATACTTCATTAACAGATCAAGAATCATTGTGGATAGTGACAGGTCCAAATATGGGTGGTAAATCTACCTATTTGAGGCAAGTTGCATTGATTTCTATTTTAGCTCAAGCTGGATCTTTTGTTCCTGCAAGTGCGGCATCATTGCCTATTTTGGATCGTATTTTTACTCGAATTGGAGCAGGCGATAATTTAGCGCAGGGTAAAAGTACTTTTTTAGTTGAGATGGAAGAGACTGCTCAGATTTGTTTGCAAGCAACCTCAAGAAGTTTAGTTATTTTAGATGAAGTTGGGCGTGGAACAAGTACGTTTGATGGACTTGCATTAGCTCAAGCTGTGGTTGAATATTTGTATGAAAAAGTAGGGGCGCGTTGTCTATTTGCAACGCATTATCATGAATTGACTTATTTAGAGCAAAATTTTGATGGCATCGCAAATTATTATGCTGATAGTAAACAAACAACTCAGGGTATTTTATTTTTACATAAAATTATAAAAGGAATTGCGCGTCAAAGTTTTGGTTTGCAAGTTGCAAAGTTAGCTCACTTACCAGGATCTGTTTTGCTGCGAGCAGAACAACTTGTTCAGCAGTTTGAACACAAAGATACAACTTCACAACAAATGACATTTTTGCCATCACGAGGACAGCGCGACAATCAAGATGATCTATGGAAAATGAAATATGAGCAAGTAAGTTTGCAGTTGCAGCAGCAGACATCGATTGTACAGCAGTTGAAGAATATTGATTGCAATAATTTATCTCCAAAGCAAGCATTTGATCTTTTGTGGTCTTTGCAGCAAAATCTGAATAAATAAATAATATTCGTCTTGAATTCTGGTGTCAGATTTTTTTTAATTGAAAATAAAAGATGTTGCGTTATACTATGTGTAATATAACATGATTTTTATATGCAAAGAAGTTACACATGATTCAATTGTTTTGTTTGTTATTCAGCCTTGTTTTTACATCTTTTTCATATAGCGCTCAAGAGCCAATAAGTCCAAAATCTTGTGCAGATTTGCAATCGCCTGTATGCGGTAGTGATTGTAGGGATGCTGTTCATATAAATTCTGTGCATTATAGCTTGATGAATAAAGCTGATTTAGAAGATAGAGATTGTGTTTTTAATGAATTTACAGCGGTGTGTGTTGTAATTTCTTCAAGTAGTTTGACTCAAAAACAAAAAAATGAAAGTGTACAAGGCCGAATCGTTGGGTCTACAAAACCTACAGGTTCTTGTTTGAAAAAACCATTATAAATACATGAAAATAAGAAAGGTGTTATGAAATTACAAAAAATAGTTTTTGGATTTTTATTAGCGTTCCATGGTAATAATTTTACGATGGAGAATGAAGGTTCAGAAGTTGATTCAAGAAGAACGGTTGTTAAGAAAGTTGTACCTAAAAAATGTGCATTAGCATGTCAAGCGTATCTTTCTGTCGTTGATATTTATAGCGAGTCTAATCCAGATGTACGATTATTTAGAGCTGAAGATGAAGTGAAAAATGAAAAACAAAAGCGTGAATTAAAAAATGTCGCTGCAACTATTTCATATCCATTTATAACTATAAATGCTGATGAGGTTAAGCATTGTGCGAACGCTAAGTCTGGAAAATTAGGTATTGCTGATGTTGCACAAGTGCAGGAATTTTTTGTATTACAATCAGTAGCAAAAATGTTAGAAAATAGACCATATGTTCCTGGAACTATCTCAAATTGTTATACTTTGTTAAAGGCATCTATGCTTCCAAATAGTTTCGTGGGAGAGTGTTCTGTGGGAATGAAAAAAGCTGCGCGATAAAATTTTTACAATAGAATTGGATAAAATCATGAAATTGCAAAAAATAATATTTGTTATGATGTTGACCTTGAATTCTTTATCATCATTAGCTCAAGATTTGCAAGCGATTGCAGAACAAGTTGTAACGGTTGCAAAAACTCCATGTGCTTGTGGTCCTGCTGAGCATTGGTTCTATAAAGTTTGTGTTAAAAATTATGTGGCACAATATCCTGATGCAGGTTTTATCGTCAGTGATGATAGCGAAGGCTTGTCAGATAATCTTGTTCAGGCTATCGAAATGCTTGCAGCAGATATGCAATTTGTTGATAGCGATAATAATGTGATTGTGCCAACAGTAAGTGCAAAAGGTAATTTATTATTACCGATGAGTAAAAATGTTGCTTATAAATTAGCAAAATCTATATTGCACAAAGTTGATACAACAACAACATTATCAGCGCAAGAATTGTATGCAGTATGGATACAGCAATTACAAGCTATGAAAACAGCGCAATAAAAATTGCATTATTTTCGTAATTCAAATAGAGAGCGGTATGTATTTAAAAATGCATACCGCTTTTTGCATGCGCTAATAATGATTTTTCTATTGATCTATTGAGCTTATGTTTTTGATATTGCTATACTTCAGGTAGGAAATTTGATGATGCGTAAAAAAGGATGTAAAAATGAAGAAATATCAAATATTAAGTTGCTTGCTTGTGTTGCATGGCTATATAATGCATGCAGCGCAGGAAGGAAAAGAGGCTGTCGTCTTATCTTTGCAAGATCAAATAGTTCTTGATAATGAATTGTTTGATGCAGTACAAAATCAAAATATAGAAAAGATTATGCAACTTTTAGCTCAAGGTGCAAATGTTAATGCAAGAACTATGATTGGTTGGACGATGTTAATGGAAGCTGTATCAATAGGCAATGTGCCAATTATACAATTATTGCTTACAGCAGGAGCAAATGTCCACGCTCGAACTCGAAATGGGCATAATGTTTTGATGCAAGCTGTTTTACAAGATGAAATCGGAATATTACCGATTTTACTTGCAGCTGAAGCAGGTATTAATGATACGAACGCATATGGTGAAACTGCATTAATGCTTGCAGCTGGAGATGGAAATGTACCAGTTGTGCAACTATTGATTAACGCAGGTGCAGATATTAATCTTGTAAGTCAAGAAGGAAATACAGCTTTAATGGATGCGGCGTTTATTGGTGCTTTCGAGGTTGTACATATTTTGTTGCAAGCTGAAGCAGATGTGAAAATATGTAATCACGAAGGCTTTTCTGCTTTAATGTTGAGTATTCAAGGTTTACAAGATCAGTATATACCAGGTGATAGATCTGTGCAGGATAAATATTTGCCAACTATTGAAATTTTACTCGATGCAATGCCATGGATTGATAAGCCGAGTATTTTAAATGTTGTTAAACAAGCTTTATTATTAGATGATGAAGCTTGTAGCCGTAGTCTAGATGGTCTGATTGAGCTTATTATATCGCTCAATCAGCTGGGTATTGGGCTGAAGTAAAAAATGTCAGTTTTAAAAATAGAGCTTGCTTGAAATAGATATAATTAATTTCAAGCAAGCTCTATTTTTTTTATTCGCCAATACCAGTATCTTGTTTGATGGCAATAATTGTCAGCACATCAGAATCTGGGCCATTATCATCTGGATATGGATTTTTGTTAACACCATACAAATGATATTCTAAATTTGTTTTTGGACTTAGGTACGATCCAAGATATTCTTTATGTTTTCGTAAATTTTTTAATTTTTTATCATTGCTATTTTGTGCTTGTATGACAACTATATTGATATATTCTTGATCGCCAATATATGCTTTTGCAGGTCTTTTTTTAGATTTGCACCAATATTTACCAGTTATGCCATATTCTGCCTGAAATAGTTGTGGAGCATCTTGGTAGAGATGTGATTCTACAGTCTTTTGTTTTTTTGCCATAATTTGCGTGCATGACAAAAATAAAAAAGCAAAACTACTCATAGTTATGATAATAGATTTGTTTTTCATAGATTTATTCCCTTTTGATTTTGATAGGTAGATTGATAGCTTGTAATATATTCACGCACAAGATATTCTATGAGATTGTATAATTTTTTTTCAACAGTTTTATCATGTCGTTTCGGTTTGACGTGGATCGGGCATAATTGTTGCAAAATAACGACCAAATAATACGTATATGGTTGGATCATTTGGCCTCATAAAAGTTCCAATTTTGACTAAGTATTGAGGATTGAATTTTTGTTTGTCAGCCGGATTGGTTTTATACAAATCTTGAGTACCTGTTGATGTTAGATCATCAGCATCACCAGTTGTCGCAACTTTTTTTGCATCAACTGCTACAACATCGATGTATTGACTATTGCCAATACGAGCTTTGCCTGTAAATTGTTGATCATTGTCAGAATCTTTTATGTCCCAGAAATAACCATATTGATTTTTATTGGTATCATCTCCGGTAATTGCATCTTCTTCTGGCGTAAATAAAATTGGTTGTACGCCATGAAATCTTGGATCATCGTATGCAAAATTATAACCAGGAGCATCTTTTGAAAAAGCACTTGTATCTGGATAAAAAATTTTATTAGATAAAGCTGCAAGTGATGGCACAATGCATGACATAGATAAAATTATTCGGTAACTTAATTTTTTGTACATGATGCTCCTTGATTGAGTTTGATATATTATTATTGTTCTGGCGTTGTTTCTGTCAGCTGACCATATACATTCATCATCATGATTGCATGCGAACAAATCATGCCTTTACATGCTGGTTGACTCGTATATGATCCTATTAATGTCAGGCCAGTTGGAACAGCTATACCGCCAGTTTGTACATTTTTGAATGTATATGATGTTGGATTGACTCCAGAAGGGTCATGAATCGTTGCAACTTGATTACTACTAAAATAGTTACCCACAAGTCCTTGACCTGCAAATTGTTCAGCTGGTTGAAACGCTACAGGAGCATAAGTTCCTGGATTGCTACCAATTGGTTTTTGAGACGGTTGCTTTTTTGCATCAATTTTATTTTGAGCAGTGTGTATGTCTTCCATGCTTTCTTGTGAGTTTTTCGGATTGTTTTTTGCGGCTATTCCAAAAATATAGATTGTTACGGGCATACCAGCATGATTCGTTTTGTTGCTGAATGATCCAATCATAATCAAATCAGGATCTAAATTTTTTTTATCGAGCCATGGATTTGTTCGTTCTTCTGTTATTTTGCTAAAATTATAGATATTTTGGCCATGAGTAATCATTGCCGTTTTATTTTTTCGATTATATTGGCCTGTAGCATTATGACCTCCAAATAATTCATGAGGAATAAAAGTAATAGTTTTTATGTTTTTATTTTTTGATTTTTTTGTAGGCAATGTAGGTGTTATTGGTTTATAGATATTGCTATAATCTTGATAATCATTTTCTAATGTTGTTAACATATTATTTTCAGCCCATATCATACCAGATAAGCTTAATAGTGTTATAGTAGATAATAAGAAATTGTTCTTCATGCTTTGCTCCTTTTTTATTATAAAATATTTATATACATATTATTCGCCTTGACTGTTATAATCTTGCAAAGCTTTATTGGGATTTTTTGTGGTTGATTTTATTTTTCCAAAAATATAATAGGTACTTTTATCACTTGGACTTTCATCGAGAGCTGGTAATATTAATGAACCTATTTGATTTAACGTATTACCTTGTGCATCTTTATAGCTGCCATCGGGTTGTAGTTTTGGAGTTTTAACCGTGCCATCAATCATAATGACGTTATCATATTCATGTAATGATGTTGTTGCTGTGTTACTTAAAATTTCAACAATTCCATTTTTTAAACTTCCATCACATGGTTGAAAATACAATTCTTTGCGCTCGTTGCGATTTGGAAAAGGATATATTTGTAATGAATTTTCTTTAATTGAGCCTGGAAAAGGTTGTGCATGATTACCAATATAACTTTCCATAGATATATTTTTATTAAGGTCAATATAACTTTCTGCATCATAAGGATTTGAGTAATATCGTTCAACGTCTGTTTGCCAGTCAGTATAGATAAGACTATCAATAGTCAGAATAGATAATGATATTGTTATATTTTTTTTTACATGCTTCATAATTTAATATTACTCTGTGAATTCTTGTTTTTTTATTATCAATAAGATATTATCAATTTGTCATGAATAAACGCAAGGGTCTTGTATAAAAAAGATCTATTTTTACTTATTTTTTATCAATATGTTAGGTTAAATTTCTGATTGAAAGCTAGACATCAAGTCGATCTCTTGTTAGAATAGGAATATAATTAATTGGCAAGGATCTGGAGTTTAAAAGGTTTTTCATGGAACATAAAGATACATTCTCTCGTTATGCTATTTTTCAAATAGGCACAAATCAATATCAAGGTATTGAAGGTAAAACAATTTCAATTCAAAAAGTTGAAGGCCAAGCTGGCGATCAAGTAGAATTTAAAGAAGTTTTATTAAGAAAAACATCTGAACAAGATGTTGAAATTGGACAACCATTTGTTAAAGGATCAACATTAGTTGCATCTATCGTAAAACAAATGAAAGGTCCTAAATTGATCGTGTATCATTTCAGACGTCGTAAAAAAAGCCGTGTGAAAAATGGTCACCGTCAACAAATGACAATTATTCGTGTGGTATCTTTTTAAGTAAAGATTCCTCGATACAAAATAAAAAGCTCTGCTGTTTTACAGTGGGGCTTTTTTTATACCCCTTTGGCGGCTATTGACTGTTAAGGTTCTCAGATCACCAAAAATTAATGGCGGAGTAGAGCGATCCAATGGAACTTTTAGGTATGATTTTTATTGCTTATATGATCGCTTTGTATCTGAAGTAGATCATGAACAAAAACTCATTAATTTTACTAAATTTTATAACGAAATTAGACCTCATAAACATTTGAGGCTTTTGACTCCTTGTCAATATCTTGAGAGACTAAACTAGAGGCCTTAGAGTGCCATATGTATAAAACCCAGACAAAATATTGACTTGCTGTATTTTTTTAAATTATGATAATTATGTATTGTATTAACATTTGAATATATTTTTTGAAAAAGGAAAATAAATATGAAATTAAAGACGCAAGTAATAAGTTTATTGTTATGGTCTTGTGGAGCAATATTGTATGGATCTGAGAATATAGATTTAGATGATGAAAAAAATTGGCCACAATATTCCACGAATGAGTTTGATTATAAAAAAGTGATTACCGTCAAACCTGTAAATCAAATAGATGTTTTAGATCGTCTGTCTTCAGTATTTTTTTCAAAAAATCTATCTCCTCATGCTCTTAGTGTTTCAAATAATTTTTTTTTCTACGGGTATAACGCGTACAAAAATTAGCAAGCGCATTATCGGCAATAATCTAGAAGTTACGACTGAAACGTGGACTACTGCAAATGCTTCATATCTTACTTTAACTGCTCTATTAGCTTTAACTGTTTTGACAGCAAATCCAAACTATCTATCTAGTCCTTATGTATATCGTTTGAAGAACCATATACCGCATCCTGTAGCTTCATTGAATCGAATTGGTAACTTAGGAAATCTAGGTATGATTGCAACGCATATTGGGCAAGAGCATTCTTCTGTGTACGAAAATTCTAAAGTTTTTACATTTGATGATTTTTCAGAGATGGCAAAAAAATCATTGATTGGGATCTTTACAGATCCTTTATTAATTACAACTGGCGTAATGATTGCAGCATATTATGCATATAAAAAATATTTAGAGTCCGAAAAAAATAATGTAGAAAAAGTCAGTGATATTCCTCTTGCTCATGATCCTCATACACTTACAGAAAATGTATAATGGCTTTGCCTGAAGTTATCATTGCTCAGCGTTAGCTTAGGATTTATTTTAAATCGCTTAAAAGTTAGCAAATAAGTAAAAATAGTTCGATAAAAAATAAAAAGCTCTGCTGTTTTACAGTAGGGCTTTTTTGTTTGATCATATAGAATGAGTGAAATTTTTCAGACGATCTATATTTTTTGATAATCATCATATATTCTATGCAGATAGTATGATTTATTTTTGTAAATATAAGGACGTTTTTATGATGAGTCGAAAGTTATGGTTGTTAGGATTATCTATTTTTATGAATATGTTAACAGGATTGCATCTAATTTCTGCATCGCATCACTATCAAATTATACATCATAAAAAAAAGATGCAAGAGCTAGCTTGCTCTGATCATAAAGATAAAAAGCATATGGTTCAAATTCCAGCATTTGATTCTCAAACAGATCAATCTATTGGATCGACAGTCATATTATTATCAACGTTGCAAGTTCAACATATTGAGCATATTATCAATGGCCGTATTGACCGAACAACAGAATATCCTGTTGCATGTAAATATACCACAGAAGATCCAATAACAAAAAAAATTGATACGCATTTTAAAGTGATATGGTTATCAGCTGATCGTGCTCAAAGCTTACAATTCTTGCAAGAAAAGTCTTCGCGATCTATCATGCATATGCTGACAAGATTATGGTCATTTTAAATGGACATATTTGATTAAACTTAAGGCTTCTTTGTTTTTAAGAAGCCTTTGATGTTTTATAAATGAAGTAATTGTTTAATCTTATGATTATTCCCGCCGACAATTAATTTATCGCCTAAAGTAATCACATAATTTGCATTGATGGGGGTGATAATTTCATCTCGCTTGATTGCAAAGCAATTGATTTTGTATGCATCAAAAAGCATTAATTCTTGAATGGTTTTGCCAATAAAATTTGTAGGAGGGTTAATCAATCCGATAGAAAATACGTTATTTATTCTTGCAAGATTGGTAAAAGGACAGCTTAAAGTTTCTGCAAGAGCTATACCAGTTTCTTCTTCTGGGCAAATAACTTGATCAACGCCAATTAATTTAAAAATTTCTTTTTGAACTGATCCTGTAGCTCGTGCAATAACTTTATATTTTGTCGAACGTTTTTTTAAGATAGCTGCGATAAGTATTGATTGAGCGAAATTTT
>CANCGK010000026.1 GCA_947377595.1 bacterium
ATGCGTGGTTTGATGGCAAAGCCTTCAGGCGAAATTATGGAAACTCCTGTTAAGAGTAACTTTAAAAGTGGTTTGAGTGTTTTTGAATACTTTATTTCAACTCACGGTGCTCGTAAAGGTCAAGCCGATACAGCGCTGAAAACTGCAAACTCTGGTTATTTGACTCGTCGTTTAGTTGACGTTGCTCAAGACGTTGTTATTACTATGCATGATTGCGGTACTTTAGGTTTTGTAACTTTAGAAAATTTAAAAGAATCAGGCAAAATTTTATATGCATTGTTAAAGCGTATTTATGGACGCCATTTAGCAGCAGACTTAAAAGATTCATTGACTGGAAAATTATTGTTACCTCGTGGAGCAATGGTTCAAGTTCAAGATCTTGAAAGATTGAAAGAAGCATATTTTACTTCTGTTCAAGTTCGATCAGTATTATCATGTCAAGCTAAACGCGGTGCTTGCGCTCAATGTTATGGTATGGATTTATCAACTCGTCAATTAGTTCAAGTTGGTGTAGCGGTTGGGATTATTGGTGCACAATCAATTGGTGAACCTGGAACTCAGCTTACTATGAGAACATTCCATATTGGTGGTACTGCAAGTGTTTCAGAGCGTGCATCATATACAGCTGATCATGAAGGTATTATTGAATATAGAGGTTTACGTACTGTTAAAAATAGAGATAATAAGTCTATTGTTGTCAGTCGTGATGGTAAAGTAGCTATCATTGGTAATGATGGTCGTGAATTACGTGAAATTTCTGCATCTTATGGCGCTGAATTGTTTATAGCTGATGGATCAGCAGTTAAAGCTGATTCAGAAATATTAACGCTTGATCCATTAAACGACGTTATTATTAGTGAAAAAGATGGTTCTATTCAATATATCGATTTGATTAATAATGTTACTATGCAAGAAAAGCATGATGAAGTAACAAAATTAACAACAAAATATATTTTAGAAAATAAATCAGATAAATATCAACCAGCAGTTATGATTGTTGATAATGCTGGTGAAGAAATTGCTCAGTATTATTTACCGCATAGTTCGTATCTTTTAGTGGAAGAAAACTTTAAAGTTCAAGCCGGTGATATTTTGGTAAAAATTCCAAAAGAAGCATCTAAAACTAAAGATATTACTGGTGGTTTACCAAGAATTTCAGAAATATTTGAAGCTCGTATCTCTAAAGATTCAGCAATTATTTCAGATATTGATGGTGAAGTTGTATTTAATGGACTCCATCGTGGATATCGTAAAATTAGTATTGTTGCAGGCGAAGAATCATTTGATTATTTAGTACCTCGCGATAAGCAACTTATTGTTGCAAATGGTGATCGTGTTAAATCTGGCGATGCTTTAACAACTGGACTTCCAATTTTACATGATTTATTGAGGATTTTAGGACCAGATGTATTACAAACTTATATTGTAAATCAGGTGCAAGAAATTTATCGATTACAAGGTGTTGATATTGATGATCGACATATTGAATTGATTGTAAAGCAAATGTTACGTAAAGTTCGTATTATTGATCCAGGAGATACAGATTTCCTTATTGGTGATCGTGTTGATAAAGTGCATTTTAGAAATGTAAATTCATTGTTGAGAGCTGAAGGTAAACGAGCTGCAGTAGCAAAACCTATTTTAATGGGTATTACTATGGCATCGTTGGGTACAGAAAGTGTTTTCTCTGCTGCATCTTTCCAAGAAACAACAAGAATTTTATCTGAAGCTGCAGTATTTGGACAAGTAGATCATTTATATGGCTTGAAAGAAAATATTATTATTGGTAAATTAATTCCTGCGGGAACTGGTATTGCTTCGTTTAGAAAACGATATTTAGATAATAATAAATCAATTCATGAAGCGATTGAAGAAGATAATTCAAAATAAATATTGTTAAAATATTAAGCTTAGAATATTATAGATATAAGTGTAGGCGCGTAGCTCAGGGGTAGAGCATTGCTTTGACGTAGCAAGGGTCAGCGGTTCAATTCCGCTCGCGCCTACCATTCATATAAAAATCTGATTCTAAATTTGCATCATATAAATTTTTTCATGCAAATTTAGTCCTATAAGATTGTAAATAATCAGTTTTGATCATGAAATTCATTATCAAAACTTTCAATATTTGAGAATAATGAAAGAGCGGCTTGAAGGCTGTTATTAAATTAAAAATAGTGTTACACTATAGATAGTATAGAAAATTTAGTATAAATAATGTTATCACGTAGGGTTAGAAAAACATGTTAACTCAGGAAGCAAAAGCACAAATTATTAAAGAATTTGGAATCTCAGCAAATGATACAGGCTCTTCAGCTGTTCAAGTTGCGTTATTAACAGCTGATATTAATTTGTTGCAAGGACATTGTAAAGCAAACCATAAAGATTATTCATCTCGTCGTGGTCTTTTACAAAAAGTTTCATATCGTAAAGCACATTTAAAGTATTTGCTTAATACCAATAAAGAATTATATCAAGATCTTTTAAAGAGATTGAATTTAAGAAAGTAAGATACGTATGAAAAGAACGTTTAGATTAGATGAGCTTGGTCTTGAATTAGAAGTCGGTAAAATGGCTCGACAAGCAGATGGCTCTGCTTGGTTGAAAAAAGGTGGAACAGCGATTTTAACAACCGTTGTGATGTCAGAATCGAAAGATTTCCCTGGTTTTTTACCTTTGATGGTAGATTATAGAGAGCAATTTTCTGCAGCTGGTAAAATCCCTGGAGGATATTTAAAGCGAGAAGGTCGATCATCTGATAAAGAAATTTTAACAGCTCGTTTAATTGATCGTTCTATACGACCTTTATTTCCAATTTATTTTTTCAATTCAGTTCAAGCTTTATCAACAGTGTATTCAGTTGATAGAAATGCTCCACCTTCAGTGTTGGCTTTATTATCAACATCTATAGCTTTAACAATTTCTCATATTCCTTTTTTAGAACCAGTTGGAGCAGTTCAAGTTGGTCGCGTTAATGGAGCATGGGTTATTGATCCAACAGCAGATGAAGAAATTCTTTCTGATGTCAAATTAATCATTGCTGGTACTGATGAAGGTATTTGCATGGTTGAAGGTTCTGCTGCGGGTATTTCTGAAGCAGAAATGGTTGAAGCTTTCTTTTTGGCTCATGATGTTATTCGCAAGCAAGTTGCATGGCAACATGAAATAGCAAAAGAAATGCAAGTTGTTAAATCTGATGATGAATCAAAGCACATTGATTGGCAAACATGGACAACTCGTGCTGTTGATTTTATTAATTCAACTATTTTAGATCGAGTTTTTCAGGCTGGTCCTAAAAAAGAAGATTTAAGCGCAGCTATTAAGTCTATTTTTACAGATTTTCATGCTTTATATGCAGAAGAAATTGCATTATTGCATGGTACAATCGAGCTTAATTATGTTTTAGACACAATTCTAGAAAAAGAATTAGCTACAGAAATAGTCCGTCGTGGCAAACGTGTTGATGGTAGAGATTTTACAACTGTTCGCGATATTTCTACAGAAGTAGGTCTTTTATCTTCAGTGCACGGTTCATCACTTTTCCAACGTGGACAAACACAAGCATTAGTGAGTGTTACTTTAGGTAGTGGTAAAGATGCTCAAAAAACTGATGATATTATGAGTGATGACGCAGTTGAATCAAGTTTTATGTTACATTATAATTTCCCTCCATTTTCTACTGGCGAAGTAAAACCTTTGCGTGGTCCTGGACGTCGTGAAATTGGTCATGGACATCTTGCTCAATCAGCTATTGCGCGCGTTATGCCAACTAAAACAGAATTTCCTTATACAACAAGAGTTATTTCAGATATCTTAGAGTCCAACGGATCAAGCTCTATGGCTACAGTTTGTGGATCAACTATGGCATTAATGAATGCGGGTGTTCCTATAAAAGCTATGGTTGGCGGTATTGCTATGGGTCTGTTAGAAGGCGAAAAAGGCGTATTCCAAGCTATTACTGATATTACAGGATTTGAAGATTCTTTAGGTTTAATGGACTTTAAAGTAGCTGGTACTACAGAAGGTATTAATGCTATTCAGATGGATATTAAATATAAAGGTGGTTTGCCAAGATCAGTCTTTGCAAAAGCTTTAGATCAGGCAAAACAAGCTCGTTTACATATTCTTGGTGAAATGAGCAAAGTTATGTCTCAACCAAGCAAAGAAATGTCTCCGTTAGTTCCTCGATTCTATTCTCTTGCTATAGATCCAAATAAAGTAGGTGGTGTCATCGGTTCTGGTGGAAAAATAATCAAAGAGATTATTGAAAAAACTGGTACAACTATTGATATTGAAGGATCAGATGTTAATATTTATGGTAAAAATAAAGAAGGCATTGATTTAGCAATATTATGGGTTAAGATTCTTGCAGATCAAGTTGAATCTGGTATGGTCTTAGACGGTGAAGTTGCGCGTACTGCAGAGTTTGGATTGTTTGTGGATATTGCTCCAGGTAAAGCAGGGCTTGTTCATATTTCAAAAATTCCGCGTGACTTACAAAATCAATTAGATAAACATTATCCAATTGGAAGTAAGTTGCAAGTTGTTGTTCTCGATTTTGAAAAAGAGAGTGGCAAAATTCGTTTAGGTTTAAAAGCTTAAAAAGCATATAATAAAATCGAGGGCCATAATCCCTCGATTTTATTTTTATATACAATGTATCTCATAATTCTTATATAATCATCGATTTTTTTGTTATGAAACAGGTAAAATATACTCAAGAATTATTATTAGCTTTACAAGATAAGCATATATCGATTATAGCTTTTCAGGCTGGAATCTATTCGCCTATATTTTTTATGCAATTGTTTGATCTGATGAAATCACAGTATCAGATTGATATCAAATTAATTGATATGCAATCTGGTGACTTTGCTTATAAATCACAATTAGCAACATCATTTTTAGGCTTAGAATGCGTGTATTGGCTTGGTGATATTACTGTTTTAAAAGCAAAACAAAAAGATGATGTCATTGATTATCTCGCTCATTATCAAGGCCCTCATAAAGTTATTGTTTTTATTGATGAAAAAATAAAAATAGATAGTAATCAATCTTTGATTAAAATTAACTATCAAGATAAATATTTTTATCAAGATACAAAAAATTTATGGGTGCATCAAGATAGTAAACAATCAACAAAAATATCATTTTTTTTACATGAAATTTATAAAATTAAAAATAATTTTACTCTTGATGAGTTGTGCTTGTTAAAAAAATATCAAGATGTTATTGCTGGCAATGCTCAAGAATTTTATACATCGTGGGTGATGCGATTAGTTAATCCAGAAACATCATTATTTACTTTAAGCCAATTATTATTTGAAAAAAAAGAAGCTGCGTTTTTTAAATTGTGGTTAATTATAAAACCATTATACGCAGATATGTTTTGGATAGCATTTTGGTCTGATCAATTATATAAAGCATATTTTTTTATTGCTTTTACGCAGGAAGAAAATTTTGCAGCAGTCAAACAAGTAAGTTATGGCTTGCCTTTTTCATTTATGAAGCAAAGCTATAAACAGTATCAGCTTGATGAAATACAAAGATTTCACCAAGCTTTTTATACGATTGATACTGCTTTAAAAAATGGCGGTCATAGCTATCAAATTGATCAAGTTTATGTTGATTTTTTTGCAGGTTCATTTAAAAACTAAAATACCTATTTTTTAATCCTTTTTATATTTATCTGGTTGTAAGATACCGCCAGAAATAATTAAAGTAATAGCTTCTTGGCGAGTTAAATTTGCATGATGAAATTCATCTTGAGGTATGACAATAAAAAAACCAGTTGTCGGATTTGGAGTTGTGGGAATATATACATTATAATATATTTTCGTTGTATCCGGAGATATTTCATGAGGTACTTGGCTCGTTAAAAATCCTAGACTATAAATTCCTGGTCGTGGAAATTGTACATACACAACATCTTTAAAACTCGTTTTATTATTACCAGAAAATGCTTCAATTAATTGTTTGGCACCAAAATATATGGTGTTAAGTAAAGGGATTTGAGAAAAAATATCTTCCATGAATTTAATAAACGGTTTGAGCACAAATGCTTGCAAAAATGCTCCAACAGCAACGATAAAAAGACAGACAACAATGATTTCATAATAAGGAATCATTTCTAAAAAAGGCAGATGTAAGCTTCGCAATGGCACTAACCAACTTCTTATTAAATTCATAGAAAAACTAAACAATGAAATTGTTATAGCTATGGGTAATAAAAAGAGTAAGCCTTGTATAAAAACATGGCGAATATTTTTATACAAAATACGAGAGAAAGCTATAATTCTTTGCATGTTGTCCTAGGATAATAGAGGCGTAAGGTCACTTTTTATTTGATGAGCGATGACAGATGCTTGTTCTTGACTATTACTTTCTACCATAATACGTAAAATTGGCTCTGTTCCGGAGTATCGCACTATCAGTCTACCAGGCTTGAGCTGACTTTCATATCTTTTAATAATTGTCGCATATTGTTCTTCTTGTAAATTGTGCTTGGTTGTAACATCAATATGTGTTGAAATTTGTGCAAATTTTTGAAAAATAGGTAATTTAATAGATTCTTTTAAAAGAGTATCTATAAATAATAAAGCAGTAAAAATGCCATCTCCAGAATAAGAAAATGGTTCTACAATGATATGTCCAGATGGTTCTCCGCCAAGCATTGCTTGATATTGTTCCATCATTTCAAAAACATGTTTGTCTCCAACAGCAGATCTAAAAAATATTTTATTTTTTTCTTGTAGATATTGTCCTAAACCTTGATTGCTCATGATTGTTCCAACAATTGGTGTTTTTTTAAACATAGGATGTTGTGCAAGGACTGCTAAAATTTCATCACCATCATAACTTTGACCATGTTTATCGACAATAATAACTCGATCACCATCTCCATCAAAAGATATTCCCCAATCTGCTTGATGAGTTAAGACTGCATTGGTAATATTTTTTGGACAAGTTGATCCACACTGTAAATTAATGTTATGGCCATCAGGATTATTGTTCACCGTGATAATTTCAGCTTTAAAATGTTGAAATATTTTAGGAGCCAATTGATATGTTGCTCCATGAGCACAATCAAGTACAATTTTTTGACCTTGTAAGAATTCAGCTTCAAACCATGCAGTAATAAAAATTTGATAAATTTGATTTGCTTGATCGTACGGTTGTAACGTATTTTTTGTATATTTATTTTCAAACTTTTCGTGGTGATAAAGTTGTGTGATTGCGCCTTCTGCAAATGCAGAAATTTTTGCGTCTTTTTTGACGATTTTGATTCCATTGTATTCTGCAAGATTGTGTGATGCGGATATGATAATACCAAGATCAAATTCTTCTTCTTTGACGAGTTTGCAAACCACTGGTGTTGGTATAACTTTACCGTTAAAAAGTTCGACTGGATATTGCAAAATACTTTGTGATAAGGCGTCTAGAATTAATGAGCATGAAGACCGTGTATCGTAACCTATCAAAATTTTAATAGGTTTTTCTAAATTATTGGCAGCCCATTGTCCAATCGCATGACCAAGTTGAGTCAAATTTTCAGCTGTTAAAGGCCCATGGTTTATTTTATCTCGAATTCCATCTGTTCCAAAAATATTTTTCATTAGATCACTCATTTTTTTGTAGTTGAATAGGTAACAATGCTGGTAGTAAGTTTAGCAATTTAATTTCATCAGGTAAAAAAAGATTTGCTTTTTCAAGTATGATGTAATTATAACCGAATTGGAATTTTGATGCATCAATATGAATAGAACTATTATAAATATCACATCGTTCTAAACTTTTTTTAGATCCTTGAATTATAATATTTACGGTATCTGGCGCATTGATAGCGCTATTTTCAGGCGTGTTATAAAAACATACAGGAACTTGAAGCGTTCGTGTAATGATCTGGTGTTGACTTAAAATCATCCATAGTCCATAGCCAATTAAACAGGCATTAATTTTTATGAATGGTCTTGAAAGCAGCAGATTTGCTTGCAGCATTGTCAATTCCTTGAGATAAAAGGTGTTCGTAATCTTTTTTATGTAAAAGATTTTTAATTAATTTTAAAGATTGATCGATCGAAATATCTTCGATGATTTTTCCTTGATGAGCAACAAAATGTTGCTCATGCTGACTATTGATATGAAAAACAATAGCATCAGTTTTTGTTGTGATGATTTGCGCGTAGGCTCTTGAAATTTGTTGTTCATGCATTGGTGTAAAAATTAATTCATTGATAATAAGATCAGACCATGAAGCATTAATGCTGATAATAATACCATTGCGATCGACGGTGATTAATTTATGAGCATCATAGGATACACTTTCTAAGAGCATATCGATAATTTGTTTTTGAATTGCAATATCAAGACGAAAAGGTTTATCGATTAAAGTATCGAGTGCATCAAATTGTTCAATAACACATGTTATATTTTTTTTATGATGAGATGCGACAAGGCATCCACGAATTAATATTTCCAGCCATTCTTTATGAACAGATTTTATGGGGGTTAAAGATTTTGCTGTTGATACCATAAAATTTTTTTGTAAATTTTTTTGATGATGAATGAGTAAAAGAACAAAATAGATTGGTGCAGTAACGAGCATAAGTTGATATACTGTTGTCAGTTGAAAAAAATAAGTGGAAAATAAAAGAGCGCAATAACTATAAAAATATAATAAAAGTGGTTTTGTATGATCTTTATTGAGCCATGTTGATATTTTAAAAATAAAAGTAATAAAAAATAAAATTTCTAAACAATCAATATATGCATAAATTTGTAAATAGTTATGTGCAAAATTAATAACCGATTGCCATGAAAACATGTTTTTCCTTTATTTATATTTCAACCTTTATATGATCAATCTGTGTACATTCGTAGCGCAAGAATGAAATATTGTAAATAAAAATTTAGTATACATATAAAAAATAATAAAACATTGATATAAGAAAGATATACCTATGAAGTCAAAAGATATTGTTTTAACGGGCGATAGACCAACAGGGCCGTTACATTTAGGTCATTATGTTGGATCATTGTTAAATCGCATAGCATTGCAAGATCAGTATACTCAATATGTTATGATCGCTGATATTCAAGCCTTAACCGATAATGCAGACAATCCACAAAAAGTGCGTGATAATGTCATGGAAGTTATGCTCGATTATTTAGCTGTAGGCATAGATCCAGAAAAAACTACATTTTTTGTTCAATCGATGATTCCAGAAATTGCAGAATTAACAGTGTTGTATTTAAATTTAGTTACCGTCAGTCGCTTGCAACGTAATCCTACGGTTAAAACAGAAATGCAGCAAAAAAGTTTTGGCGAATCAGTGCCAGCAGGTTTTTTAATGTACCCTGTCAGTCAAGCGGCAGATATTACGTTTGTTAAAGCGACATTGGTGCCAGTTGGCGAAGATCAGTTGCCAGTTATAGAGCAAACTCATGAAATTGTTCGTTCATTTAATCGTATCTATGGCAAAGAAATTTTTCCTGAACCAAAAGCATTGTTGTCACAGGTTGGTAGACTCTCCGGAACTGATGGTAAAGCTAAAATGGGTAAATCTATGGGTAATGCAATATTTTTATCTGATGATGAAGCAACATTAAAGAAAAAAGTGATGAGCATGTACACTGATCCCGGTCATTTACGTGTACAAGATCCAGGGCAGGTTGAAGGCAATATGGTGTTTGAGTATTTAGATATTTTTGATACGAATAAAGAAAAAGTATCCGAATTAAAGCAACAATATCGTCACGGTGGGCTTGGTGATGTGACCTTGAAAATGTATTTGTTTGATGTTTTAAATGCTTTATTAACACCAATTCGTCAAAAACGCATGGTTCTTGCTGAAAATAAAGAAGCCGTTTTACAGATTCTACTTGAAGGTACAAAAAAAGTTCGTCAAGTAGCTGCTCAAACAATGCAAGAAGTTCGTCAAGTTATGCATTTGAATTACGAATAGATTTCCCTGTGAAAATAAATATATAAATTTCAAGATTGTTTTTGACTGCTGGGTATAAAGTTTGTATGCTGTATGAGATAATTTTTATTCAAACAATATGTGCTCATATGTCGCTATCTTTCAATGAATTGAACATAAGGAATTTTATATATGCATACAACTTCACGATTAATTCTTTTTTGTTGTTTATTATTCTCGTGGACAGACAATATCTATAGTTGGGGATGGTCTGATGTTACCAATATAGCTCATCAAGCTCGTATTTTTCTTGCTGTGCATGTAGTACCAAAATCAACACCCTTT
>CANCGK010000027.1 GCA_947377595.1 bacterium
ATGTTAAAATGGGGGTAATTATGAAAAATTGTATAAAGTTATATATTGGTCTGATTGTTATAAATTTTTTTGGTCTTCACGCGCAACCATTGATTCGTGCAATTCATAATAAAACACCTTTTCAGTTTATTATTATTGCACAAAATGATGCTTCGGATTGTTCATTGATCAAAAAAGGACAAGTCGTGGTTATCCAGCCAAAAGAAAAATTTTCTCAAGAATTGTTATTGGGCTCAGAAAAACCAGGTTTATTATTAAGACCATCTGCTTTTTATGATGATAATCATAATATTTTATATTCTTTTTTAGATGAAAATCATCAAATTGATCGAGATAAACTGGAAGTAGCATTTCAAGCTTGGAAAAAAAGATATTATCCAAAATATAAAAAAGATGCTGATATTTGGTTGGCACAATGGTTATGTGGTGATATTTCTTTGATTCATAATCATGTGGAAATATTTGGATATATGTTGAATATTTCGATCGCTCGTATTGATAATAAGCATCATGCGCATGCATGTATGGTTGATTATTCAGAGGGCTTGTTTTCTCGACAAGTGATTGATATAACTTTGAATTACAAAGCTCATAAAGGAATTATTCCACATGTAAAAAGTTTTGTAGGGCAGGGTGGTTTGTGTCAAAATGGAAAAATTATCATAATGTCATAATGTCATATGTTGTATTGATTTAAGAGAGTGACGAAAGTCACTCTCATTTTTTGCGTACTTTACCTTGTAAAAATTAATCATCCGATCTTTTTGAATTGTGATCATTTGATTCATTTTCTTGCACTTGAGATACTTTATCAGATGTATGTGATTTGCTTTGTATGTAATCAGTGATTTTTAGATGATTTTCGGTATAAGTATCAATCAAAAATGTTTTTCCTGCATTGCAAAGATCTTTTAAAAGATCTTGAGATTTATTTATGAAAGAATCAATTTCTTCAGGATAATTTTTACCTATATAGATTCCTACTCCTAGTAATATTAATCCTTTTTTAAATTGATGTATTTTTGATCCTGTAATATGTCGTATATCTTTTTTATGAATATTTAATTTTCTATTTTTGGTCGTATCAATTGAATCAGGTCCTTGAGTATACATGGTTTGATTAAATATAAGGCTTAATGTTATGAGTGCATGTAATAATTTCATAAAATACTTTCATTTGGTAAAAGAATGGAGCAATATCATCTTATGAATTATATAAAAAATATAAAATATTACTACTTATCATGAACACTATTGAAAAGCTTTTTATAACATGTAAAGTTGTATGAAAAAATCTTGCCATAGAACAAATATGATTGAACCAATGCTTAAAAAAGCACCAAATGGAATGAGTGGGATATTTTTTTTGGTGGTTATCATGTAAATAATGCTGATGATTGTCCCTAAAATTGATCCTATAGTGATACTCATCCAACATCCAAAAGGACCTGTAAACGCACCAATATAGGCTAAAAGTTCAAGGTCTCCTTGGCCTAAAGATTCTTTGCCAATAATTTTGTATCCTATGTGTTGCACAAGCCAAAGCATTCCATATCCGCATAATGATCCGATGATTGATGCCGTGATTGATAAAGGTATTTGATGCATGCTTGCGGCAACTATGCCACAAGGAATAAGATATAATGTTGCAAATCTAGAAATGAGCATTTCTTCAAAGTCTGTTCGAATCGTAATAATCAATCCAGAAACAAATAAAAAATATACAGGAAAGTATTGCGTAGGTGTGTTTTGCCATATTTGATATAAAAATAATGGAGTTATAATTTCTATAAAAGGGTAGAGCCATGAAATTTTTTGTTGGCAATTTCGACAACGTGCTTGCAAGTATATCCATGATACAACTGGAATATTATCATACCAAGCTATTATATGTTGACATGAAGGGCAAAATGATCTGATTCTGAAAAATTTTTTTAGATGAAGGAGACGGTAAGCCAAAGAATTTAAATATGATCCATAAGCTAAAAATATGAGCAGGAGAAAAAATGTCATGAATGATATCCTTGAAGAAAAAAGAACGAGCTGTTATTGCTCGTTCTTTTTTTCTAATTTTTCAGCATGCTTTTCAATATCTTGCGCAGCTTTTGCCATAGCAAGTTCTAAGCTTTGTTGTTTTTCAAACTTTGCATCATAAGCGAATTTAAGATCGGGTACATACCGTCCTTTAATTTCTGATGCAAGACCTTTACGAATTGAAGGTTTGTACAACTTTAAAATTTCAAGTTGCTCTTCAAATTTTTCAAAGCCATCAAGTGTGAAAAAATAAACAGTCACCCAACCTCTATCAGTTGAAAGTTCTACTCGGTTTACGAATAAACCGTTTAGTCTATCATCATCCATAGTAATGGTATGATACATATTAGAAATTTCTCGCAAAAGCAAAGATTCTTTTTGCGCTCGTTTGATTGCAGCTGTTGCAGAACTATTTATCATTATGCTTTAGTATATAATTCGCCACGAGTAGCTAATCTCATTAGATTTTGTTTGATAGCGCGGATTAAGCGTTTTCTTTTCTTTTGAGTTGGAGACTCGAAATATACAACTCGTTTCATGTCTCTTACAATGCCTTCACGTTCAATTTTCTTTTTCAACTGACGTAGAGCTTTGTCAACATTTGCTGTAACGAAAACTTTAACGTTTGCTTGTTTCTTTGACATGTTAAATCAACCACCTTTAAAAAATGAATCAAAATTATTTATAATATCTTTTTTTATTCTACGTATTTTTACTTAAAATGTCTATAAAGTTCAATATTAAGCTTATGATCAGTTGTTAAAATAAGAAACTTAAACTACCCATAATCGTATTAGAACAATATGCATTTTTTTGTGATAATGCGCCTTGCCATGCCATACTCAAGTAAACACTTGGCTGTAATTCAAATACCAATGAAGCAATAAACATTTGTGAGCTCCAAGGAGTTTGTTCTTCTAAATAATAAGGGAAGAAGTATGGGCTATCATTGATTAATTTTATAGTATCTCTCATATGCTGTACATAATTATATCGAAATGAAAAGCTTGTATTGTGTGCAAATTCATAAGCATTAAATATGAATGCAAACTGTCCATTAAAACCTGGGCTGTAACGAACATCTTGACGATAAGGATATAAAACTCGTTGTAATTCATGATTAGGTACTGGTAGTCCTTTAATAGTATTGGTAAAAAAGCCAGTTGCTCCAAATTCAAAACCAAATTCAATGCTGTCTATAAAATCAAAAGTAACACCTGCAACACCGCCAGCAGATCCATGACTATTGTTCCCAAACGGTAGTGCATACAACTTAGAATAATCTTTAACAGACGCTAAGGGAATTGTTCCTCCAACCATAACGTATGGAGTTATCATAACTGATGCATATTTATTTGGATCAGCTGGATGTATCATTAATGGATGTCGGTAAAATCCTAACAATTGAATATCTTCAATACCTGGCTGAGAGAATGTTTGGATGTTATAATTTGCCCCATATTCAGGATCTAAAAGATCATCAATATTGTTTGAGACCCATTCATTAAATGTTCCTTGTGCTAAAGCAACAGGAATGCCGCCAGAAGATCCATCTCCTTGAGAGCGAGCGTTATAGTAAGTATTTAATCCTGTATAAATAGAAGGCACGGAGCTATTGATTAATGATGTTGAAGGTGCCAGGGCGGACAGTGAAACAGCAGGTGCTGCTCGCTGAGTAATTTGACAAAATCCACCACGAGCTAAAAATCCAATGTTTTCACTAAAATCAAAGTTTAATTCCCAGCGAAAACCAGATTTTTGATAGGTTAACGGGACTGAGAATGCTCCAAAATAAATAGGATCTTGATCTAAAACACTTTGTGATAAAATACTGGGAGATGTATTGGCTGTGTTGGTTGCAGTATTATATAAAATAGCGTTGTCGTAATTTGGAGGAGTTGGAGGAGTTGTTGTTGAAGCTGGTGTTGGACAATTATTTAATGCAATGACAGCATCTTGTAAGTATGCAGGAAGGTTAGTTGCTGCAACGGTATTTATGGTGATATCAGTGATAACGCCTGTATCAGGAGCTGTAGGACCGCCCCAAATACTATTGCCATTAACGTCTTGACCTAAAAAGAGACCCATTAAAAATGGTGTACCTTGATAATCTGACATTTGTTTACCAGGTGTTACGGTAGATGTTGGAGAAACTCCAAAATAAATATCATCAGTTTGTTGTGCTTTGATTGCTCGTTGTACAAAAGGAGAGACGTTAATTCCCCATTTTCTGTGTTTTTGAGTATCATTATCGTGTAAAATCCTGCGCTTAACTCCGTAACAAAATAATGTATCAGGAGGCATATTTAAGTTTGCAGCATTATAAAATGGGATAGGATCCCAAGATTGTAAGGTGGTCAGATTTGCAGATAAACTTGATGGTATGCATAGTAATAATGCTCCATATAGTAACCGCTTGTTTTTCAATATCATTATCTTCTTTTCCTCATTCTGTTCAAGAGCTTGAAATATATTTCAAGCTCTTGGTTATCATGTTTTTAGTTGAATAACGTTACGATGCCTTCGATTAATTTTTGTAATGCAATGGCAAAAATTATAAAGGCTGTTATTAAGCCAAGTATAGTTTTTATATTTTGTCCAGATTTCCATTCTGCTGGTTGAAACAATAAAGCCATCATAGTGGTTATAAATGCAAAGATTAATCCAAGTGCAGTTAAAGTAAAGAATAAATCAAGGTTAGTAATATTCATAAAGCAGATAAGCATGATTAATCCACATAATAAAACTGAATTTTTTTGTGTGATGATATTACATGATACCATGTTTTTAATGCAAGGTGATTTGAAAAATTTAAAGTAAGATACTACTAATTCGCTGCCTGACCAAATCATAGAATGAATTGTTCCAATGATCGCAGATAAAATAGAAAATGTAATTAAGTGCACAATAAATTGATTATCAGGAAATAATGTTTGTAACGCTTGCGGAATAGTTACATTGCTATTGCTGGTAAATACTGATAATGGAATTGATAAAATTATTGAGCTAATAAACAAAAAGTAAATAAGCCCGACGAGCAATAAAGAATATTGTAAAGCTTTTGGAACATTTTTTTCTGGATTTTCAACAATATTAAATAATGATGCAATGCATTCAAAACCAAATAATCCAAAAATAGCAATTCGAGTTCCTTGTAAAATACTCCAAGGACCATATGGCATAAAAGGTGTTAAATTTGCAAAATTAATTTTGGTTAAGCATAAACCCGTTGTTGCAAGTAAAGAAAAGACAGTAAATATAATTAAAATATATTGTCCAATTTGTGATAAGGCCATTCCCATAACATTTAAAGCAATTAAAAATCCCAATGTCATAAGCCCTAGATTTTGGCTTGAAATTGTAGGAAATACGCTATGTAAATATCCTCCAGCAATTTTACATAATAATGCCATGGCAATTAAAAATCCAAAAATGTAAGCACCAGCTGCAAAAAGGCCTAAAGTATGTCCTCCCCACTGGCGAGCGTAGGTGTAAAATGAGCCTTCTTGTGGCCATAGATACGCTGCACGAGCAACAGATTGTGCTATGAACCATACTGCAAAAAATGCAAAAAGATAACTGAGCATACTTGCAGGACCAACACCAGAGGCTAATGATGATGTCATGCTAAAGATTCCAGCACCGATCATAGCATTCATGCCAACGATAATTGCCGTCGTTAAACCTATTTTTTCCGTTTTTTGAGTAGCCATGATTTTCCTTATCTTAGGATGGTTTAAATAGAAAATTTTTCTTATTTTGAGTAGAATTAAAATAGAGAAAAATCTTAGTTAAATATAGCCAAATTTGCGAAAAGTACAATGTATGAAATATTGTCTCTATTATCGAGCGAAAATAAAAAAAGAATTATGCTGGTTGGTGACCTCAACGTTACGTTACTCTGAACATCTTGCATTCGATCGATGTTACGATAAAGAAAACAGTATTTTTGAGTTTTTTGTTGCTCCAGACTTTGATCATGTCTTTGTATCGATCATGGCAAAATTTGAAAAACATGGTATTAGTAGTGATCTGCAATTGATGCCAAATCGTCTTTTAGATCCTAACGAAGTTGTTTAAAATAAAAGTAAAAATATAGCGAGATGTTTTGATTTCTCGCTATATTTTTTATGAAATAATAAAATTTTATGCTTCAGACTCTTTTTTTAGTCCTTCTAAAATTATTACTCTTTTTTCAGGAGATGTCGTTGCTCCTTGAGAGAGTAAATACTCAGCAATAGTAAATCGCTTAGATTGAATCATATAATCAATAGGTGTTTGACCTTTAATGTCTTGAGCATTAATATCAGGACCATATTTTAAAATTGACATAGCTTCTTCTTTTGTTGCTGCACAATGAAGAGGTGTTATCCATGCAGGTTCGGATTCTACTTTGCTGGCATCTAGACTAATGTCAGGTGCGGCGCTTATTATTTGAGTATCTGAAATTATCAAGTTTGAAACCTTGACATGCAAGGTGTTTTCATCTTCAGAGCATGATGTCTGATGATGTATTGTTAGTAAACTTATAATGACTAAAAATTTATGTGTACCGGTTAATGAAACTATTTTATTCATAATAATAATCAATTAATCTTTCGTTATTTACAGATTCTTTGTTTAATTTCTTCAAAACCTAAGCATTTTTCTAATTCAGCAATACCTAAACCTTTTGGGCTACCAGTAATCATTAATCGTACATAAGCAAAAAAATCTTTTAATGCAATGCCTTGTGTGACAGCATCTTTTTTTGCAGCATTAAAAAAATCAGTAAAATTTGATTCATCGGCATGATCTTTTAGAATTTTTGCAATGCTTTGACTCGTACTTTGATCGGCTATTGCCGCATCGATTTGATCTTGAGTGATGGTAGGCTTTACAAAATAGAATGCAAGTAATGTGCACACATCTTGTAAAATGACAATATCCGTTTGTACTGATCCAATTAATATGGCTAATTTTTCATCCAAGAGTTCTGTGATATCATAATGCTGTGCTAAAAAAGGTTTGCATAGCTGGACAAGTTCATGAATTGGTGTTTGAGCAATCCATTTATGATTGACCCATTTCATTTTTTCAACGTCATATTTAATTTGACTTGCAGTATGCATATTATCAAAATTATAAGCTTGCGCTAATTCTTCAATAGTTAAAATTTCTTTTTCAAATGAACCACCAATAATACCTAAATAATTTAAAATTGCTTGAGGTAAAAAGCCTTCATTTTTAAGATCTTCTAGCGAAAAACCTTGATCTCGTTTCGATAATTTTTTACCAGTTACATTACATAAAATGGGTAAATGCCAAAAAGTTGGAAATTGATGATTGAGCGCTCTCATAATAGTTAACTGACCAACTGTGTTGGTTAAATGATCTTCGCCGCGTAAAATATGAGAAATTTGCATAGTGATGTCATCAATGCAATTAGCAAACATAAAAGTAAAAGAGCCATCAGTACGAGTGATAGCAAAGTCAGAAAAGTTTTTTAAATCAAAGTTTAATGTTCCATGCCCTAAATCTTTAAATGAAATTGTTTGCGTTTCATCAATTTTCATTCGCCAAAAAAAAGGAGTTTGGCTTTCGAGTTTTGCTGCAATATCAGTAGCTGAAAGTTTGGTGCATGTTTTATCGTAGCGAGGTGGATTTTTGAGTGCAATTTGACGATTGCGTTTGATTTCTAATTGTTCTTGTGTGCAAAAACAGCGATATACGGATTGTAATTCTTGTAATTGTACTAAGTGTTTTTGATAGATTTCATGACGTTGCGATTGAAAATAAGGACCAAAAGAACCTCCAACGATAGGGCCTTCTTGGTAATTAAGATCGAGCCATGTTAAATGATTAAAAATAGAAACTTGAGGATCAATATTTCTATCTTGATCTGTATCTTCAACGCGTAAAATAAATGTACCTTTGTTTTTTAATGCAAACAGGTAATTTAAAAGCGCTGTACGCACATTACCGATATGCATAATTCCAGTTGGTGAAGGAGCGAATCGAACTCTACATGTATTCATAATATTTTGCTCGTGTCTAAAAAAATTAATTATATTTTTGCGTATGTATCAAATTATGAACCTGTATAGCTAGGCGTTTTGAGTTCTTCATAAAAAATACACTTTGTTTTGTATCATGCAGTTTGCGTAAAATGGTAATTTTTATGATATACGAATCACACTTTGATTTTAGTATTTTGATATGTCCTGCGGTTGCTAGACAACCTTCGGGAGATATGAGCCCCGCGAGGTCAAACGCCTTTTCAATACGGCATTAGGGCCTGCGTCCTGACGTTTTCGAAGATTTTGTGATCATGAAATCGTAGGTTGTATTAATCCGTTTTCAAAATGTTTTATCTATATACATAACAGCATAATTAATAATTTTACTAACTTATATATTTTGGTCCAGAAAAATAAAATTAAGAATCTTTTGACAATTTTTTTCTCAATTTGATAGATTGCAGGTGCTAGAAAAAAGGAGAGAATTTAAGGGGGTATTATGAAAAAATGTATCAAAGTGGTATTTCAAGTAGATTTTGCACAAAATGTTTTAGAAACGTTCATAGCAAAACAAGCAGAACTTAAAAAAGTAGAGGGAGTTGGGCAACGGATTAAAGATGGGGCGATTCAATTATATGTTTGTGGGCAAGAAGAGCAGGTCGATGATTTTATTGATTGTCTTTATGTTGGGGATAAAGATATTGCCATACATGCTATAAAAATAGAAACTTGTCCGACCGATCGATCGTATCGAGGTGTGTTTCGTATTGTTGAATAATATATCAAGTAATCTATAGGGGGTTATTTTTATAAAGGGGTAGAATATGAAGCGTATACAAGGATGGTTGTTATTATTTTATATCGGAATGATGTGTCATATACATGCTACATCAAATATTGAGCATACATTTGCTATGATTAAACCACATGCAGTCAAAGAAGGCAAAACGGATGAAATCATGAACATGATTCAAAGTGCCGGCTTTAACATTGTTGCATCTAAACAAATTAAATTAACTGAAGTTTTAATGGCTCAATTATATAATCAATATAAATTACGCTTATGGTTTCGTAAATATATTAAAAGTATGTCAGAAAAAATAGCAGTTGTTATGATTTTAGAAAAAAAAGATGCAGTCAGACAGTGGGATAAATATAAAAAAGTAATACGTCAACATTATGGTTTATTTACTCATAAAAATGCAGTTCATGGTTCTGATACTTTAAAAGATGCAAAGCGAGAAATTGCTATATTTTTTCCAGATAGTCAAAAATAAATTAAAGATAATAGAGCAATTCTCTTACTTTGCGTGAGAATTGCTCTGTTATACTATAAAATCGCCATTTTCATCCATTTCTATTTCTAAGACATCGCCATGTTGAGTTTTTATTTTTCCTACAAAATTATCTGATCTTTGTAATATGCGTTCTGATTGTTTTACAAGGCGATCCAGTTTACCTGTAGATGTATGATGATTTTTTGTCATCTGATTATCCTGATCAAGAATCATAGAATGGCTGCGTATTACTTGCGTTGTTTTAATCATCTTTTTTGCAGGTTGATGCGCTTGTTCGATAACATTTGTGTGAGTGCAGCATGGCCAAAACATGCTATAAGCGCAAGTTGAAGATAGTAATAACGTGAGCCATAACCCAAAATATAAATTTTTACTTTTCATATCGTTTCTCCTTAAAAAATTAGTCTACTTTGTGTCCATATAAAATAGATATATCAGAATAACTTTAATCGTAGCAATGATTCTTGTATTATACCCATTCACCTTCTTCAGACTGTTCTGATTGTCTTTCAATTATTGGCATCTTAACTGGAGGAGCAACATATCTACGAGCAACATCCTTAGAAGATTTTTCATATATTCTTTCTATTTCTTTTTGAGATAGTTGCTTATGAGGTTGCTTTGATGTTTCAATGATCGAACTTTTTTTACAGCACGACCAAAACATGCCATAAGTTAAAGTTGAAGGTAATAATAACGTGAGCAATAATCGAGCATGTGTGTATGTAATTTTCATTTTTAAAATCCTAAAATTTTGATCATAACGATACAAGATAATAATGTAAAATATTCAATCAAACAATGATTTTTTGTTTATCATATTTTGAGATAAAGATTGTCGAGATTACAAAGACAATTCTTAAAAACATGGTACACTTTTATATAAGAAGTTAAGAATGTCTTAACTTAAAACGC
>CANCGK010000028.1 GCA_947377595.1 bacterium
AGTAGGCCAAGCCGAAAGGTAACCTTGTATTTGATATTCATCTTGTGCTTGCAAAACTAAAAAATGAGTAACAATACTATACAATAAAACTAAACGCATGAACATTTTTTTCATACAAACTTACTTTCATGATCTTAATTTTTAAGCAAAAAATTTAATTGTTCACTTTCAGTTACTTCGAGCTTACGTTATTTTTATACTTATGGAAAATGAAAAATTGGCTTGCCATGTATTTCGCATTCCTGATACAAATACCTTATATCACAATTTGGATACTTGATCAGTGCAATTATGCATAAACACAGGACTTATGCATAACTTAACATTAAGCTTATTGAATCGACTATTTGATTAAAAAAAGTCGCATATTCAAGGCTTGAACCTTTCGTAAAGCTTCTTCTGCAAAATTTAATCTAAAATTTTTCATGATAAATTGTAAAATTGTATAAATCCAAAAAACACATTGTATATGATTGAAATAAGTTGTTGCATATTTTGATTGAGAGCGTCTTAATCCCTTCGATAAAAAAGCCCTGACCAAGGCCAGAGCTTTTCATAAAATTATAAAATAATTTACACTATTTTTCAGTTAAATAAAAATTTTGAATTCAATAAACCATTCGTGAGCTCTAAAACGCATACCCCATTGATCATTGCCAACATCAACTGCAGATCCACCCATAACTCTTAAATATTCTGGCCCTTGAAAATTGCCTGCATTAAACCACCGATAACCACTCCCAATAGCCCAACGATTTTGATGATTGTATTCCAAACCAGCAAGCAGTGTATAGGTAAAATTTTGACGAAGCGTGTATTGATTTTCTGCAGAAAAAGTTGCGTATGGCATAGAATCACCAATAGGAGGTAATCCAGTTGTTCGATAATTCGTAATTAAAAGGTTACTCACGCCAATGCCAGCACCTATCATTGGATAAATTTTACCAAATCCAACTTCCCAATTGAGATGAGGAATACCTTGTCCAAGTATATTTGCTGAAAAAAGAATCGGCGTAACCGTTAAATCGAATTCTCTTGTATAAGCGTCTCCACCAACCGATTGAGTTTGCATTTTTCTATATTCAAACATAGAGCGCTGAGAAATATTTACTTCTAAATCTACGACATCAAAAAGCTCACACCCAATACTTAAACTTGCAATCGGACAATTTCCCAATTGCGAATCATAACCTTGAATAGTTTCATTCCATGGTGGATATACAGCAACTATATTTGCTGATTCAGAAAATGAGATTCCTGAACCCACTTTAAGATAAAATGCATAATCTTGAAAATTACCGTAAAATTGTACTGGCGCTAAAATCAAAGTCACTAAGAAAAAATATCTTGCTAAGAAAAACTTCATAAAATTCCTTGTTAACAAATTGTTCCAATTCTTGAAAGTTTAAAATAAATCTTTTGATTATCAGATGACACAATTAAATTAAATGTTTGCCCAAAATATGGCGCAACTCCAACTTTTGTTGTCACAACCACCGTACATTCAGTAACCATTGAATTAATGATACTATCTAGTTCTAAATTAATTAATGTTGTTGGCGTAAACCATGTGATGATCATTCCGGTATCCGTCGATAAATAATTTGAAATATCCGTAAAAATACCATCTCCAGTTTGCATGCATAAAAAAGATGCTGAACATGTTCCAATTTGCATATTGTTCACATCATAAATTGGCGCTCTGCCAGCAAGATAACTCGAAGCTATTGTTGAACTAGACTCTGATATATTCGATGTTGGAATTGCAATAAAACTATCTGCAAAATCTATAATATTTAAATAATAAGTTATAGTTGCAGGTTCAGTCACAACAAAAGATTGTATGGCAGGCACATCCCATAGAAACATCATAAGAAATAATAAAAATACTCTATAACTATTTTGAATAATTTTTTTGAAATTATTCAATTGATCTTGAACTTGATTAATTTTATACACCTCAATACCCTTTCTACTCTTTACCACATACTTTTTTCATTTTTTGTTACCAGAGTAGTATGTACAAAAAAAAGAGAATGACAATTTAATTGTTATTCTCTTTAAAAAATTATGCAATATTATAAAGTTAACATGAAGTAATTATAAAATTTTTTACTTTTTATTATCAAATATCTCTACATAAAATTACAATTCACATGAATATTATAATCTTTCATCTAATGCTACAGGATAAGCTACAGGTAGATTATCTGCATTACTTAATGGCATAGCATAAGCTTTTTGATGATATTCTAAAATACCTCTTTGTATATAAGGCGATTTAGCTAATTCAGCAGGAGTTCTTCTTAAAATTTTGCGCGAAGTCGCTACCCTATCAAAAACATTTGGATGAGCACCATGCTGTAACAATAATTGTGCAATACTCCCTTCAAATGGCCCACTTTCTAAATTTGCTGCAATATGCAAAGGCGTTTGTTGATATTTAAAATCTTGAATGTTTGGATTTGCTCCAAGATTCAATAAACCTCTAACATCATCCTTACTATCTTTTGCAACAGCATAAAATAATAAAGTTTTACCTTCTTTATTCCGTTTATTAATAGTACGTATACATCGATCATATGATTCTTGCATTGCATCAATAGAGATATGTAACAAACTCAAAAATAATATCATACAGCTCAATTTTTTCATGATTTTTCATCTTTTTGTAATTATTATACGTTATTTACATTATCCAATATCTCAACATTATATATTTTGTTAAAAAAATTGCGACAAAAAAAGCCACAGCCTAAGCCAGAGCTTTTCATAAAATAATAGGATGATTATTTCTTTTTAGATCCACCAAATGCTCTACGCAAGGCTTCACGGTCGAAAACTGCGCCAAAATTCGCTTCAGATGCAGACGCTGCAGCAGAAGGTTCACGAAAAGTTGATTCATCAAGCCACAGTGGCTGTGTATGTCCAACTATAAAATATTTAAGATTATGTCCAGGCACTACTTTAATTACAAAGCATCGATGCTTATTACTAATATCTAAAAATTTTATTGCATCCTGTACATCTTGAGAACCTTCAAATCTTTTGTACGCTATGCTTCCAGCTAAAAAATTACTCTATCAATTTTTTGAAATGCAAAACTACTGCAGCTTCTTCTTCATCACTTTTCAATAATTTTTGCAAAAGCTTACATGTTGATAATGTCTATTCTTCTACACTTCTTCAGTTACATTAAAACATGAACTTGCTCTTCTTTGATGACAAGCCTTTGCTGCAATCAATGGCAACGAATCTTGAACAAATGCTTTTTGTGCAGCTTCTTTTTGTAATTTTTTATATTTTTTACGAGCTAGATATCCACGCGCTACAGATTGCATCTTAATAATTTTTGGAGTTGCTAAAATATTAAACAGTTCGGTATCATTGCTGCAAGATTTGATATAATCAGTTTTTTCGAAAAAATAATCTGGTCGTTTGACACCTGCATGACGATAGACTTCATCACCAGAAATTACACCATCTTTGCGTAACACTGCTGCAGTTTTTTCGATGCTTGCTCTATTATTTTCAATAATTGCAGTCGCTTTATCAAAGCAACCTCGTAACATTTTTTTAATATTTTCTTTTGATTGAGTTTCATTAACTTTAGAAGAATGTAATGAAGTCGATAATAACCATTGTTCAGCATAAGGAACAGCCATATTTTTAATAAGTTCTATATCTCTCTCAACGTGCCAATTCGTATAAAAATTTTGTAATTGCAATGCTTGAGCATCATATTGATACAAATGTAAACTAGCAAATGATTCAAAAAAATGTCTAGGTCGCAACGAAAGCATGATATAAGATGATCTCATATCGTCTATCAAATTTTGCTGCCAAGAGTTAGATAACCACAAAGATTCTGCTATACCTCCTGCATATGCTACTTGTATCCAATGTTGTATAGTTTTTTGATCTAAAAAATTGTTCTTATGCTTATTTTGAGATAATGTCTTACATATCCCTCCTTTCACACCACCTAAAAATAATTTTGATTGTCTATGTTCTATATTAACTTCATATAAATTTGTTTTTTCTATCATACAATCCATAAATACATGAGCATGACTCGCTTCATGATATGAAGATGTACGTACAGTAGAATCATCCTTATATCCTGTTTCAAGAACAGTATCTGTATTTATTTCTGTAATAAATTCACGCAATTGCTTCATATTCAAATCTTGAGCCTGAGTACACTTTGCTTGTAACTGATCATATTTATCTGCAGTCCAATTATTCATAATTTGCGCAAATAACAGCAGTTTGAGATTGCGTTGATATTCAGGCTCTGTTGATTTTTTTACAAGATTGGCCAAAAATAAAACTCGATCTTCAAATGGTTTTTCTTGTCGATCAATAAAAGTAATAGGACGAGTTGTTGTTGATGATGCACTACTTGTATGTTGTTGAGCTGCTTTTACTTTTTGAGCTTCTACAGCTTGCTTGCGCAACAATAGTGCTTGCTCATAAATTTCATGAACAAATCGATCTTCAGTCATACAATTGATTGCAGATGAATAAAACAATATAAAAATATGCGGTATCAACAAAGACTTCTTCATGACAACTATCTTTCTTTTATGATGTAACAAATAAAATTTATGACATTATACCAATGATCCCCGGGAATAATCTAGAATGAAGTGCAACACCTAAAATGGTATACTGTTTTTTACGAAGAAAATAGTAATCATAAAAGGTATTGCAGATGAATAATTGTAGTCATTTATCATTAAAAGAACGAGAAAAAGTCTTTGAATTTTTACAAGAAGGATGCGGCAATAATGAAATAGCTCGCAGATTAAATCGCGATAAAAGTACTATTTCAAGAAAACTTCAACGTGTAGAAATATTGGAGTTTTAATTGATAGGGCAACTCGATTTTTAATCTTTGTTAAAAATAAGTCAAAAAATCTACAGAAGTAATTAAAAATATGTTTAATGCATTAGCTCAATTGCCTGAACACATGCGTAAATCAGTTACTTTTGATAACGGATTAGAATTTACTTATCATGAACTTTTACAACAATTTTTAAACATGAAAACTTATTTTTGTGATAAACATTCACCATGGCAAAAAGGTTCTATTGAAAGGCATAATGCTATGTTGCATTGGTGGTTACCAAAAAATATTAAAATATCGCAATTAACCGAACAGGAGCTGTTTGATCTACAAAATAAGATAAACAATAGACCCCGAAAAATATTTGGTTATCAATCAGCAGCTGAACTGTTTTATCGAAATATGCAAGATCAACAACATTTTATTGGAGAGTAGGTGAAGACGGATTAACCGGCCGTTGAGGTTATAAAAAACTAATTTTTTACTAGGATACTCTAAAAGTGTACAAGTAACACCATCATGTTCATCTGTAATTTTTTGATTAACATGATGGTATTACTTGTATAAGCTTTTTAACTGTAGAAGAAGCGTAGTGGGATTTCACAGCTAAAACAAGAGCTCTATATCCAATATCTCAACATTATATATTTTGTTAAAAAAAATTGCGACAAAAAAAGCCCCAGGACAAGCCAGAGCTTTTCATACAATAATACAATGATTATTTATTTTTCAGATCCACCAAACGCTTTACGCAAGGTTTCACGGTCGAAACCTGCGCCAAAATTCGCCTCAGATGCAGACGCTGCAGCAGAAGGTTCACGAAAAGTTGATTCATCAAGCCACAGTGGCTGTGTATGTCCAACTATAAAATATTTAGGATTATGTCCAGGCACTACTTTAATTACAAAGCATCGACGCTTATTACTAATATCTAAAAATTCTCTTGCATCCTGTACATCTCGAGGACCTTCAAATCTTTTGTACGCTATGTTTCCAGCTAATGTAAATATTTGAGATGCATGAATTTCCATACCAAAAACAGGCGCAGAGAAAGCAAACAATGCAAACAATGCTAATTTTTTCATTTTTTTAATCCTTCATAAAAATATAAAATATCTATCTACCTTGCAGCATCACTACAAAATTTGAAAGCTGCTCGTTGCATTCATTACGTTTTTGCTCATTATTACCTGCACCAACTAAACATTTTTCATGTTGCTTTAAAAGCATTTTATTATGAGCTTTTAAAACCTTTTGATTAACCGCTTGATTGACCTCATGAAAATGATCTGTACGCTCAATAACAGGAACAAAACTAGACATAACAACACAAGAAAAACTCAACAACAGTAATAATAATTTTGTAGCATGCATAACTAACCTTTTTTGAAAATTAAGATAAAAAAATGAATAGACATAACATCTATTCATTATAATTTTAGAAAAAAGCATTGAATAAATAAAAAGTGGCGGAGCTGACGGGACTCGAACCCGCGACCTTTCGCGTGACAGGCGAACGCTCTAACCAAACTGAGCTACAGCTCCACTTACATTTATAATTCTAAGATAATAAATTTAATATACATATAAATATATAGTAAATTTAAGAAATTTGAAGTGAATATTGAATTTAATGGCTCCTCGAGCTGGACTCGAACCAGCGACCTAACGATTAACAGTCGTGCGCTCTACCAACTGAGCTATCGAGGAACACAATTTTTAATACAAGTATATATCAAATTATATTTAGAGGTGCTTTATAT
The DNA here is from genome assembly GCA_947377595.1 of bacterium. Classification (GTDB taxonomy): domain Bacteria; phylum Babelota; class Babeliae; order Babelales; family Chromulinivoraceae; genus Chromulinivorax. Next base: position 6,617 of record CANCGK010000028.1, read on the forward strand.
AAAAACCTATCATTTACTGAGTAAATGGTGGGCGGTACAGGATTCGAACCTGTGACCCCCAGTTTGTAAGACTGATGCTCTACCAGCTGAGCTAACCGCCCCTAAATACATTTCATTTTGTCTGATGCATTTACCAGACAAGTAAAATCATATAACATCTATTTCAAAATGTCAAAAAATTTTTTAAAAAATAATTACTTTGCAAAAAAATCAAATATTCTATACTAAATACCATCTATTATTCCTTATCCAAACAATACCATGTCTAAAATTAATGATTATCTGAAAACTGCAATATTATGCTTTATTTGCATACAAGTAGCTCCCATAGCATTGAAATCTTTACGCTACCAATTGAATACAAATCTTGAGACAAAAAACAAGATCGGATCTATATACATAACAGATTCTATAGAAAATTCATCAAAATATAGAAAATATCTGACTGATTACTTTCAAGATCATTCTATCAAAGCGATACTTCTTTGTATAGAATCTGGCGGAGGTGCTGCTGGATCGTGTCAAGCATTAGCTTTTGATATTGAAAATTTAAAAAAAGAATACCCAAAACCTATCGTTACCTACACCGAAAACATGTGTGCATCCGGTGCTTATGAAATTGCAGCAGCAACAGATTATATTGTTGCAACTGGCTCTGCAATTATTGGCAGCATTGGAGCTCGCATGATGCCAATTTTTAAACTACAAGAATTATTACAACAATATCATATCAGTTGCGAAGAAATTACAACTGGATCATGTAAAAATGCTTTAAGTAATTTTCATCCATTAACTCCCGAACAACGTCTCATGTTGCAAGCCTTAACCGACAATACCTATCAACAATTATCAAAAGAAATTGCTTGCAAACGTCACTTGCAACTCAATAAAATCGAACAATGGGGTTGTGGAAAAGTTTTTACTGGTCTGCAAGCATATGATTTAAAATTGGTTGATGCTATTGGATCAAAAACTACTGCGATTAATTTAATTAAAAAAAACATTATCCCTTCTGACCGTCAAATAGAATGGATAACTCCTTCAACTCGTCATTCATTTTTTGGATTATTAACCAATGATGATGAATTCGATGAAAATAATTTTGTACAAACATCATATTCATGGGATTCATGCTTTCATTCATTTTTCAAACAATTGCACATTTTTTTTAACACTTTACATAACGAAAGCATTTCATGAAAAAATATATCTTACCAACTTTGCTCATGACAAGTTCTATAATTTTGCCTATGCAAGATCAACAAAAAAAACAATGTCCTATCCTTTCTGGCAAAGCAATCATAAAAAATGGCCACTCTAATATGTTTATAGGTTGCGCAAACCTACTTCCATTATTCACTTCACCTTCTCCTATAAATTTTGCTCAAGGAGCTATTGGCGCAGGACAAATAAGTATTGGTCTTGTACAAGTTACGACTGGCAATATGGTCAAAGATATTTCAGAAAATCCAAGAGAAATTATAGGATTAGCTACAATTGGTGCCATGATGTTCACAATTTCACAGTATGATCCTAAAAATTAAGCTGCGATAAGATAAAAATAATCCAACTGCTCAAGATTAATGAGTGGTTGGATTGTTACATGATAGGCAACATCATGAACATTAAAATCAATAATTGATCCGATTGCAAATCCTTGAGGATACACAAGTCCTTGTCCTGTTGATATCAACATATCACCTACCATTAATTTTTCATAATGAGGCACAAATTCTAAAGTTGATCGAAAACTATTGTTACCTTGATAAACACCAACTGTTTTAGTCTGCGCACAAGAAATAGCAACCTTACAACGCTTATCGGTAATAAAAGCAACTTTGCTATGCAAAGCATCAACATGAATAACACGACCTACAATATTATTTTTATATACTGCAATCATATTTAATTGAACTCCATGCTGTAAACCTGCATCAATCCAACAAATATGCCCAAGGTCATCAAATGATTTCATCATTATTTGAACTAATTTCTTATCAGCAACATCATATTTTTTCTCAAAACTACGAGCTTCTTGTGATCTATTTTCAAAATCAATCGTTGTACGCAAAGCTATAACTTCAGCACGCAATGTATCATTTTGATCAACTAAATCATCAATACGAGTATGTAAATCTTGCACATTTGACTGTTGTAAAAAAAAATTACGAATTGGAGCAGTTAAAAACATCTGTATTTTCATACAAGGATATAAAAGATACGAGCTTGTTATTTCCGCCACGCCTGGAGAAAAAAAGAACAATCGATTCATCATAAAAAAAGAAAGAAAAATAAAAAAAATACGAATCAGCCAATCTTTTAAACTTATCTGCTCCATAGATACTACTTTCATGATGCATAACAATAAAAAAATAAGAATTTTTGTTCAAACTAAAAAAGCCTCTATAATTTTATGTAAAACTAAAAAAATCCGCTACATAATATTTATATCATGAAGCGGATCTAAAAAATCATAAAGTTATTATATTTTTATTCTTTACCTAAAAAGTCAATCAACCCTTGCACAACTTGTTCTGGTGTTGTTGCAACAACAAGTCTCGAACGCATTGCTGAAGCTTCAGGATGACCTTTGATATAAAAAGGTAAATGCTTACGAAAACAATACAAACCTTTTATGCCATAATGATCGAGCATTAATTGTAAATGTTTTAAAGCAACTTCAAGCAAAAGCTTTGATGAGACATGATATTCTCGACCTGCTGCATTTTCGGCCATTTCATGTAATTTCCAAGGCTTTGCCCACATACCACGACCAATTAAAAATCCATCCACTCCCGTACGATCATATGTCATCTGAGCTGTTTTAAAATTTACCACATTACCAGAAAATATAACGGGAATTTGTAAAGCTTTTTTTACATCTGCAGCGATTTGATAATCTGGCATACCGGTAAATTTTTGAGTTTGCAATCGAGGATGAATCGCTAAAGCATCTGCACCACAATCTTGAATAAGCTTTGCAATATCAAGAGCATTTTTTTCTTTAAATCCAGCACGAATCTTAACCGTAAACGGAATATCTAAACAAGCTCTAAAACGCTTTAAAATTGTTTCGAGTTGATCTGGATGAGCCATCAAAGCCGATCCGCAACACGATGATATAACATTTTTTGCAGGACACCCAACATTCAAATCAATAATATCAACACCGGCTGCAACAATTTTTTCGCAAGCGGCTTGAATGCAATCGTCCGAACTAGCCGAAACTTGAAAACTTAATGGTCTTTCCATTTGCTCAAAAGTTAAAGCTAATTTCCCACCGATAGGAGTTAAAATTGATCGAACGTGACGCATCTCAGTATACAAAAGTTCTCGTTTTGAAAACTGCCGTACAAGCTGCCTAAAGGGAGAATCGGTGATACCA
>CANCGK010000029.1 GCA_947377595.1 bacterium
CCTACAAATACCAACAATTCCAACGTCTGTTATATCATTCATCAGCAATGATATGCTCATACAATTTACACCTGCACAAATTGCTTTATTTACACCAAATCAAATCACTGCATTAACACCAGGCCAAACATCTGCATTAACAACAACGCAAGTAACATCTTTATCATCAACTCAAGTTGCTGCAATGAGCCCACAACAAGTTGCTGCAATGCCTGGTGCTCAGCTGACAATTATTTTACCAACAATAATTGCGACACAAACACAAGCTTTAACGGCAAGTCAAATTCAATATCTATCCAGCGCAGCTTTAGCAACTCAATTACCAAACCTATTAAATAGCCAAATTCAAAACATTCTAGTTTCTCAAATTCAAGGATTAACACCTGCTGCATTAGCGACCATTACTCAAACACAAATTAACAATATGACAAAAGCTCAATTAACAGCCGTGCAAACAGCATTAAGTACTCCTGCAACCATTACAGCTATCAATAATCCATCCCTTATCAGTTCAATGTTACAGTATATTCAAACAGCTCCAGGTAAAGGCTTTACGGGCAGCAATGTTGTTATGAAAAAAGACAAAACATATGATGATCCAACATTACATAAAACAAATAGAAATATCAGAAAAGATTGGACTTCTGTCAAAAAAGCATTTGGTGGTAAATAATAATTGTGATTAGATATCGATCAAGGGTCGTTTTATACGGCCCTTGATCGATATCTAAACTTAAAAATTGCTCTCATTCATCAAAATGAAATAATATCTAAAAAAACATATACAATCTGTTGATTTTCAAGACAGCCATGATGTACAATAAACTCAAATAGAAAAATCACAAAAAAAGGAGTATTGATCATGAATTTATTCAAAAAAATGACCTTTGCAATATTATTTGCAATCAGCAGCATCCCTTGTATGCAAGCAATAGGTATAAGTACGGGTAAGAAAAAACATAAAAAATCTGCGGCAAAAGCATATCAAGAATCATCTACCACATTTCAGACATCTTTGTCTGGGTTATCAGGACAAGGACTAATTGATGCTTTAAATAAAAGAAATCAAATCTTGAGCGCAAATATCGCAGATACTCGTAAAAACATCCAAGGTATTCATAAAAACATAGGTAAACATTCTGTTATCATACATGGCAAATCAAAATCTCGACTTAATAAAGCTTCAAAACAACAAGCACAAGAATTAGCAGATAATCATAAAGCTATATCTTTAGATACTCAAGAAATCAATCATAATAATATCATGATCACACAAGCTCAAAAAGCTTTAAATCAAGCAGTTGCTATGACAGCTCAAAATCAATTAACGCAATATTTACAACAAAATGGTAAAATTACAAGTAATAACGGCCTACTCAATCCGACATTACAAACTGCTTTAAATAACGCTCTACAAGCATCATACGCACAAGGACAATCTGATCAATCAGCAACTGATGCAACCGCAATACAAAATGCTTATAATCAAGGTTACAGCGATGCTCAAAATAGTACCACGAATGGTTCATTAAATTCAAGCTCATCAGCATGTGATGACCAAAGTACCCCTTCTATGCAATGTAATGATGGTACAGCACCTTCTGCTTCAAATGTTTGCGATGATCAAAGTACTCCAACTATGTTGTGCGATGATGGTTCAACACCTAATTCTACAGTTACTTCTGCAACTTCTGCAACTTCTGCGACTCCTGCAACTTCTGCGACTTCAAATGCATGTTATGATAGCAGCACACCTTCTATGCAATGTCAAGATGGCTCAACTCCATCTGCTTCAAATTCATGTTCTGATGGCTCAACAGCTACTATGCTGTGTGCTGATGGTAGCGTTCCTGGATCAACACCTGCTCCATATGTATCATCATGCGATGATGGATCCAATGCAATATGTTCAGATGCAACTAATATTTTGCAAGCAACATGTGATGATGGAAGCACTCCAGATATTAACGGTATGTGTGCTGATGGTACATTAATTACCTGCAAAAACGCTCAATCACCAACATGCGCTGATGGAACTCAACCTCAATAAATAAAAATATAAAAGAGGAGAGAATATTATGAAAAAAATTATACAAGCAAGTTTGTTTTTATCGATAATATCTACATTTTTAGATGCAGGAACATTAACAAATAATGGTAATGTCTCAATTAATGTTGTTATGTATAAAAGCTATCAAGCTGGAAATTCAGGAAATTCTCCAAAAGGCAGAACTCGTGCTCAAGGTTATACGATACCAACTGGTCAAAACATTGATATCGAAAATGGAGTAACGTCTATAGATATATTTTATTCTGCAGAAAAACCTGGAATTCATGCAAATATCAATGCAAACAATTCTTACATGATTAACCCAGATTCACCTACATGGACTATTACTTTAGGCGATGGTATACATTAAGTAGAAGAAGCATTCAGGCAAAGTATAATAACTATATTCAAATAAAAAGGGGTTGCAATGCAACCCCTTTTTATCAACCTACTTTTGATCCAGATTTTACGTGTCCTACAGGACTCATTAATTGCAAGCCTGCAATCTCATCAAGAGCCAATAACATCATTCCTTGAGAATCATGTCCCATCATTTTTCGAGGTTTTAAATTGACTACAAATAATGCTTGCTTGCCGACTAAATTTTCTGGACTATATGCTTTTCTGATACCTGATAACACTTGTCGCATACCAAGATCACCAAAATCAACCTGTGATTTTACTAATTTATCAGAACCAGTAACAATTTCACAAGCGACGATTGTTCCAATGCGAAGATCTAATTTTGCAAAATCTTCTATGCCAATAAATTCTTTTTGATCATTTTCAATGGCAGCTGGCTTTGACTCTTGCACCACTGCAACTTGTTCTACTTTTTGTTCATGTTTATGATCTATTGGTGTTGTTTGCACAATATCCTCTTTTTTAATTTCTGATTTTGTAAATAATGTCGCAATCTGTTGAATAATAAATGAATTTTTCCAAGACATCGATGCAAACTCCTTCATATAATTTTTATGTCTATCAAAAGGACAACCTAAACTAACAAGCATAATTTCCATTTTATCAGGCATGACTGGCCATAATAAAACTCCTATGACTTGCAAGCTATGCGCTGCAGCTGACATAATTTCTAAAAATTGAGCTCTATCATGTTTAACTATCTTCCATGGCTCATGTTCATGAAAATAAGCATTAACTAGATTAATATAATCCCAAATGCGCGCTACCGCACGATAAAACATTCCATCACTGACTAATTGTTCTACATCAAGAACAAGCGCCTTGCATTGATTTTGCAACTCTAATGACGACTGCGACCAAACCGCTGGCGCATTAAGATTTGTTGCATCATTCTTAACAACAAGAGTTGCCATACGATTTAATAAATTACCAAAAGCATTCGCTAATTCAGAATTAATACTTTGTTCAATATCTTCGAATTTAAACTCGCTATCTTGCGTGATAGCCATTTTACGAGTTAAATAATAACGTATTTCATCAACTCCATAATCGGCAGCTAACTGCATTGGATCAACAGCGTTACCTAACGATTTTGACATTTTTTGATCTGCAACTTTGATCCATCCATGCACTAATAATTTTTTTGGCATCGCAAGACCTGATGCCATTAAAAATGCTGGCCAATAAATTGCATGAAATCGTACAATATCTTTACCCATAATTTGTAAATCTGCAGGCCACCATTTTGCCAGTTCATCAGCGCGAGCATCATCCCCATAACCAACAGCTGTAATATAATTATTAAGTGCATCAGCCCAAACATAGGTCACGTGAGCATCATCACCAGGAAATGGTATCCCCCAAGAAATAGTCGTACGAGAAATACTTAAATCTTTTAAACCTGATTTTACAAAATTAACAATCTCTGCCATGCGTTCTTTTGGCGTAATAAAATGAGGATTATTTTCATAAAAATCAAGGAGTCGATCTTGATACGCTGATAATTTAAAAAAATAACAACTTTCTAGCACTTGGCCTGTTGCACGATGACAATCTGGGCAAACTAAAGCTTGTCCTTGTTCTACCGGTATACTATCTTTTTCTGTTACAAAAGATTCGCAAGGAGTACAATACCATCCTTGATAACTTCCTTTATAAATATCACCTTGATCTAATAATCGTTGCAACCATGTTTGTACCGCTTGAATATGAGCTGTATCAGTTGTTCGAATAAAATAATCGTATGCAATTTCATACTTAGACCAGACAGATTTATACGATTCAATAAAGCTATCAGTAAATTCTTTTGGATGTAAACCAACTTTTTCTGCAGCTTGTGCTATTTTTTGTCCATGCTCATCAGTACCAGTCAAGAAAAATACTTCTTGCCCTGCAATTTTATGGTATCGCGCTGCAACATCTGCAAGCAATGTTGAATATAAAGAACCTAAATGAGGAGCTGCCGTTACATAATAAATTGGTGTTGTAACATAAAACTTTTTACAATCGTTACTCATGAATGAAAATCCTAAAATGATTTAAAAGCGATCCAAACATCATTAATTTGTTTTTGTGTTAAAATATTTGGAAATATTTCTAATTTTTCGAAAAGTGATTGCCCTGGCAAAATATTTTCTACGCCAATATATTCTTGTGGCAAATTGTGTAAAACATCTTGAACTGCTGGTAAAATAGAAAATTCTTTTGCATTATGCATCAAAACATCATACTGATAAATATAATTTAAAAATTCATAAATTAAATCATCTTTTTTAGAAGACGCGCAAATGACAACGTTCGTTAAAATAAACATGCTTCCTTCATCAGGAACCGTAAACGCTAAATCACTATGCGCTAGCATTTGACGTGCGACTATTTCTCGCTGACATACAACAAGTGGATAGGTTTTAGATGTTAAAAAATAACCTTGTTGAAAATCCGTATACGCACCAACCCATGATTTTTGCTCAATAAATAAATTTTTAATCTTTTGTAATTGTTCATCATCTAAATACATACAATCAGAACAAAAATGTCGTAGTGCTAAAAATATTGCTTCTCGTGAATCATCAACCATACTAATATTTTTACAAGGTACTAAATTCTTATCAAAAATAAGATTCCAAGAATTTACCGGTAAACCTTGCTCAAAATAACTTTTAGTATAACCAAGGCCTAACATATCCCAATAAATAGGTAAAGAATACTCATTACGCTCATCAAAATAATGATGCATAAATTCTGGGACAATACGATCAATAAAATCGCATCGAGATCTATCGATTTTTTTAAGAAAACCAGATTTTACTAAAGGTTGAATAATATATTCTGAAGGCAAAATAATATCACAATTTAAATCTTTACCAATTTCAAATTTCGTAACAAGCTCTTCATTACTTTCGTAATAATTAACATAAACTTTAATCCCTGTTTTTTGCTCAAAATTTTTAATAATAGATTCATCTATTTTATCTGCCCACATATAGACTGATAACGAACGTTCTGGTACAAAAGATTGAGATACATGAGAAAGCAAAACAAACCCAATTAAACATGCAATCCAAAATAAGATACATACAATACGAATACTATATTTTAAAATGAATTGAATTACCCAATGTTCAAACATATTATTTTTTTGCATCACGTGCCACCAATCGAGCTTGCAATAAAGATATAACTAATATAAAAAAACTACTAATAAGCAACATAATTGTCGATAAAGCATTAACTGTAGGAGAAATTCCAGAACGAATCATGGTAAAAACATATAATGATAAAGTTTGAGCAGATGAGCCAGCACAAAAAAATGAAATGACAAAATCATCAAACGAGACGATCATGACAAGTAAGGTAGAAACTAAAATTGCTGGATATAAAAAAGGTAATACGACATGACGAAATGTGTATAAAGCCGAAGCTCCTAAATCCAAAGATGCTTCAACTAAACGATTATCAAGTTCATCTAATCTTGATTTTAAAATAGGAATCGTAAATCCAAGACCTAATAATGTATGACCGATAATTAACGTAATTAAACCTAATGGTATTAAAAAATACGAAAATAAGCTGAGCATACCAACAGCGATAACAATGTCTGGAACTAAAATATTACTATAAAAAAAATATGAAATATCATTTTTTAAACCACGAGATCCATACACAAACATTAACCCAAATATAACACTCAGTAAGGAAGCAGATGCAGCAACCGTAATAGAATTTTTAAAAGCTCGCCAAATTTCTACAGATTCAAATAAATCATAATACCAACACAATGATAATCCCTGCCACTGAGCAGGAAATCCACCTTGGTTAAATGAATAAATCATTAAAATGATAATGGGTAAATATAAAAATATGCAAAATAATGCTACATACGATGGCAAAATTAATTTAGGTAATCGTAATTTCATGCAGACCCCTTTTTATCGAATAATTTTAGATTCCATTGTTATTCTTGTAAACAACCAGTTGTACATAATTGCCGATACAAACAACAAAGAACAACTCAAACAAATAAACGCAGCACCAAGATGCCAATCTTTACCTATAAAAAAATATTCTGAAATTAAAGTGCCGACAAAAAATAACTTCATCCCACCCAATAACGAAGGAATGACGCATTCACCAAACGAAACAACATACACTAAAAAAAATCCTGCACGAACACCAGACATAGAAAGTGGTAAAATAATATGAAAAAATGTTTTTCGAAAATTAGCACCAAGATCATACGAGGCTTCAATTAATCTTACATCTATTTTTTCTAAAGCAGAATAAATAGGCATGATCATAAAAGGTAAATAAACATGAAACATAACCAAATAAATAGCAAAATAACTATTTAAAAAATTTACTGGTTTTTTGACAAGGCCTAAAAACATCAACACATGATTAATCAACCCATTTTTTTCTAGAATAAAAAACCATGCGTACACTTGCACTAAAACATTAATTAAAAAAGGAATCGTTAGTAAAAACAAAAAAAAGAATTTAAATTTTTTAATATGCAACGCTAAAAAATAAGCTACAGGATAGGCAATAATTAAACTTGCAATAGCGGTAACACTGGCAAGCATTAACGAACGAACCACAATACTTATCTGAGATATTTGAAAAATTTCTCTAAAATTATCCAACGTAAAAGATGCAACCAGATGAGTGTCATCTCCTGCCGACAAACTTAAAATAATCACAAACAAAATTGGTAAAACCAAGAAAGCTATTTGCCATAATGCTGCTGGGGTCACTAAAAAAAAATAGGCTTGCGCTTTTATCAACTTTTTAAATTCTTCAAACATGATAACCCTATTTTTTTAACAAAACACTATTTTCTGTTTGCCAGTAGACATTAACAACTTCATCATAATCGATAGTTTCTTTAGGAAAATGCTCTTCATTCTGCTCAAAAACTTGCATAACTGTTCCATTAACCAATGCAATATTATACTGAGTTGATCGTCCATGATAAATAATTGCACTTACCGTTCCGACAACATGATTCGCAAATCCAATTAAAGGAACCTTACTCAATTCAACTTTTTCTGGTCGTATACTTAAATAAACTTTTTTCTGTTCTAACAAATTTTGCCAATTATCATGCTTTGGAACAAGAACTCGATTATGATCGTCTAAACGTAAATAAAGTTCTTCATGTTCTAACTCTAAATTGCCCTGCAAAATATTAGTTGAACCAACAAATCGAGCAACCATCGTTGATTGAGGAAACTCATAAATTTCTTTAGGCGTTCCAACCTGCTCAATACGTCCTTCTTTTCCTAAAATTGCCATTTGATCGGCAACAGTCAAAGCTTCCATCTGATCATGAGTTACATAAATAAAAGTCATTCCAAGCTCTTCTTGCAGCTCAATTAACTCAACCAGAACTCTTTCTCGCAAACGCATATCTAAAGCCGCTAAAGGCTCATCAAGCAATAATACATCTGGTTCATTAATAACTGCTCGAGCAATTGCAACTCGTTGTTGCTGACCACCAGAAATTTGACGAACTGATTTATGTTTTAGTTGCTCTAAACCAAACATTTTTAACATTTTACCAACACGACGCTCAATTTCTTGTGATGTAAATTGCTTAACACGCAAACCATAAGCAATATTATCAAACACATCAAAATGCGGAAATAATGCATAATTTTGGAAAACAGTATTAACTCTACGTTGATTAATTGGCAAATGAGAAATATCAGTATTACCTAAACAAATTTCTCCACTATCTGGCTCTTCAAACCCAGCAATCATACGCAAAACGGTTGTTTTACCACAGCCACTTGGTCCAAGCAAAGCAAAAAACTTGCCGCTTGGAATTTCTAAATTAAAATTCTTTAAAATAACATCTGATCCAAATGACTTTGTTACATTTGTAAGTTTAATACTTTTCATAACCAGGTCCATTACGCTAAATTTGACTATAAGTTACTTACTTTCTCTTTTTTACTGACAAATTGAGCAAAAAATATTGGAGCAATGACATCAGACAATGTGCATGGAATAATAACAGCAACAACCATTAAAAGATAAAACATCCCAAAATAGCTATAAAAATCTGATAATCCATGACCAACTGCATAAAAAATTGAAGCCATAGCGCTAATAAATGTATGTAAAAAATGTAAGAACAAAGAATTTTCTTGAGTTCTAAACTCAGGTAGTTGCGTCATAACCCAACCATTAAACAGACCTACAAATAGAAATGGTAAAATGTTAGATAATTCTGTTGCAAAGCAGATATGCAAATCCATTTCTATGCCAAGTAATCGCCCTGCTACATATGGTAACAAAACATCTGAAAGCGTACAAAAAACCATAGAAGACAAAGTTCCTACCAGCAACCCTGCAAAAATTTTGTCAGAATATCTGCGAAAAGTAACGATTGTTCCACTGGTTGCAAATAAAATATGAATAAAATGAAAACTATGAAATAAAATATCTAGCCCTGAAGTATGACTACAGCCTTCATGACTACATGCCGAAATTGCTTGATGCGCAGTTATTCCGCCATCAAAAAATACCATAATCAACGTCAATAACATTAAAGCTAATGCTACTGATAATGTTGCGTATGGAAAATGATGCAATAATTCATGATAAAAAGATTGTAGCATTGTTTGATTCCCGTGATCATGAGAACTTACACATGCTGTCGAAGCTTGAACATTTTTTTGATGATTATGATTTGCGCACATTATGTCGCCCTCTCTAAATTCTATGCATATATACTAAAAATTGACAGATTTTAGTATAACAAAAATTTATAACTTTAATAATAAAGTTTTAAATTATATAACTGTAAAGATCTACTGTTTAAGCAATAGATCGAATATATAATCGATATGTTTATTTGACTGATTTTTTAAAAACTTTTTTAATGTTCGCTCTAAAGATTCTTGTACAAAATGAATTGTTTTTCCTTCTACGCGCAAATCGGGAAACTTTGCATGCTCAAATATAAACACACCTTCATCCGTTTCTAAAAAATGTTCGGTTGCTATAGGAATAAATGCATCAATACGACTTTGTAAGTAATTTTTTAAAGGATGAATATCTTTTTTATACATAAATGATCGGTACACTTTTAAATATGATTGAAATTATATAAAACTTAGTATGATCGAAGCACCAACTAAATTCAAGGAATCAACTCATAATTTATTTTTTATTATTTTTACCAAAGTATTGCTCTGACAAATTGTAATTTGCTAAGATACAAGAGAACGAGTAAAATATCTTTTTTCAAAAAAGGAAAAAATTATGAA
>CANCGK010000030.1 GCA_947377595.1 bacterium
TCTTTCTTTTTATACGATTACGTTAGGCTTAGAGCAACGATTGCAAAAAACAATTCATCAAGATATACGAGTTATCATTGAAGATTAAAGTCTACGCCTTTTTACATCATGCTGTATTCTTAGTATGATTATAGTGAACTGTATTTTAATATAATTTTATAATCATCAGGATGCATATGAGTCGTAAAGCGTTATTTTTTTTATTTTTATTATGTAATTTTGCATGGTTGTTTGTGCAAGCACAAGATCAATCTGATGTTGTGCAAAAAAAATCACAAGATGTGCAAGCGCATAAATCGAAAATACAATTGTTTGGTTATTCTCAATGTCGGTATTGTCAGAAGGTCTTATCTTTTTTACAAGCTCATCCAGAGATTGCTGTAAATTGTTATATTGAATTGATAGATGTTAACGATCAAGCGAACTGTTCTTTATTGCAATCTTTATCTGGTAAAGCTCAAGTGCCTTATTTAGTTGATGTTGATGCAAATGTTAAAATGGCTGAAAGTGACGATATTATTGAGTATTTGATGAAGAAATATCATATTGCATACGCTCAACCATGTGCTCAAAAATTATCTGTATCAGATGAAAATATGCAAGCATCTTATAATCCGAAAACCTTTTTATCTGATATTCAATTAGCAGATAAGCCAACGGTTGTCTTAGTTTCTGCAACATGGTGTCGACCTTGTAAAAATTTTAAACCAACGTTTTTACAAGTAGCTGAAAAATACTCAGATGCGTGTCATTTTGTTTGTGTTGATTGTGATGCCAATTATGAAATAGTAGAAGAATTGAACGTTCCTGGTTATCCAACTGTGATTGCTTATAAAAATGGTCAAAAAATCGTACCGAATAATTATCGATCTCTTCAAGGTTTAACTAATTTTATAGAAGAGCAGATTGTCGGTCGGTAAATTTGATAAATATCAAAGAAATTAAAGATCAGAAAGCTGTATTTTTTATAATATTTCATGACAAATAAACTTATTTTTTTACAAAAAAATAAGTTTGTAGTAAAATATAAAAGTATGAAAAGAAATTATTGAATAATAAAAAATAAAGGGTCGCACGCTTATAAATATACGCATTAATGCATTAAAATTAAAAAAATAAAAAATAAACATATTATTAATGAAATAGAAAGATATCTTATATGAAAAATTTAAAATTATTAGCTTTTATAGCAGCTTTTTCAGCAGTAGCTTGCGCTCAAGAAGAAGAAACAGCAGTGCAAGTTGACTGTGTAGCATTTGAACAAGAAATATTATCAGCTGGAGAAATGCAAGAAGTAATAGCTCCTGTTGTTGAAGAAGCAGTTACTGTAGCTGAAGAAGTAACAGCTCCTGCTGTTGAAACAACAACAACTCCTGCTGTTGAAGCAACAGCTGCTGTAGTTGAAACAATAACAACTCCTGCTGTTGAAGCAACAACTCCTGTAGTTGAAGTAACAATTCCTGTAGTTGAAGAAGCAACTTCTGTAGCTGAAGAAGCAGTTACTGTAGCTGAAGAAGTAACAGCTCCTGCTGTTGAAACAACAACAACTCCTGCAGTTGAAGCAGCAACTCCTGCAGTTGAAGAAGTAAAAGTTGTTGAAAAATTAACTTTTGCATCAATGCAAGATAAAGCATACAATGCATATGCTTCAACAAAAGCAACTGTTATAAACGCAGCAAAAACAACTGCTGATTATGCACAGGTTCCTTTTGTAAAAGCAAATCAAGGAATGTTTACTGTTGCTGCTGATGATAATTCTTATGTTGCAATGTTGAAAAACAATGCAGCACAAATTACTGTAGGTGCATTAGTAGCTACTGCAGCTGTTGTAGCGACTGTGTATCTATTTACAAATAAAACAACAGAAGAAGAGCAAAACTAATCTTTAGTTTTACGTTCTAAGCAAAATATTATCCCTTGTATCTTAGATGATGCAGGGGATTTTTTTATCCTTGTTCTATGACGCTGACAGTCGAGCCGTATGATTTTTTTTCAACTAAAAATTGAACAGGAAACTGTTCTTTCATCGCTGGTAAGTGAGAGACGATGATAACTTTGGCAAAGTTATCTTGAATTCGTAAAATGCTATCCATAATTAATTGTAAGCCATCGTCATCTTGCGATCCAAATCCTTCATCGATAATAAGTGTTTGCAAAGCAGTTCCTGCTCTGCGAGCAAGTAGTTTAGAAATGGCAATTCGCAAGGCAAAGTCAATTCTAAATGCTTCTCCGCCAGAAAACATTTCATAAGGACGCAGTCCAATGGCGTCAGATATTTTAATATCTAAGGTTTCTCTGCTTCCACCTTTTTTAAGATCGCGTAATGATTCAATGTAAATTTGTGTTTGATTATCAGTTAATTGAGCTAATAAAATATTGGCTTCTTGTTCGATTTCTGGTAAGGCCTGCTCAATTAATAATGCTTGCAAGCCATCTTTTCCTAAAGCTTTGACAATTTCTGCAAAATCAACAATTTCAAGATTGAGTATTGTTAATTCTTTTTCTAGTAAAATTTGTTCTTCTTGTAAGCTGATCATTTTTTTTCGCTGCAGATCGAATACTACTTTTTTATTGAGCAGATCGTTTTTGCGTGTCGCGAGAGTTTGCATGATGAGTTTATGCTCATGTTGAACTTTAAGATGTTCTGTAAGTTGAGCAGGACAATCTTTGATGCTATCTAAGTCTAGCTCTAAGATTTGATATCTTTTTTTGATAGCATCGACCATTATTCGTAAATCAGTGATTTGTTTGAGTCGTTGTTCTTGTTGAGCAACTTCTTTTTGTAACGATTGTAATTGGACTAAAGAAAGTTCAATGCCTTGTAATTCTTTATAATCTTTTTCGTGTATATCTTTATCGTAACCAAGTGCTTGTCCGGTTTGTTTAAGAGCATCAATTTTTTTTATTAAAGTCAGATATTCAGTTTCTTTGATTGGATTGATACTACCCGATGCAGATTTTTTTTGATTGATAATTAATTGTTCAACATCTTTTTTCATGTCATTAATTTTATTCGTAGACGCAATTATACAAAGCTCTTGTTGCTGTATATTCTCTTCGAGCTTTTTTTGTATAATTTCTTGATGTTGTGCTGATAATTTTTGTTCGCAGAGTGGACAATGTTGTTGTGTAACGTGCGTAATTTGTTGACGAGTCTGAGTAAGTTGCTCTTGCAAGAGATTCATTTGATCTTGATTTTTTTTTAGTTGACGCTGCTCGTGTTCTATTTGTTCTTGAAAAATTTTGCTTTTAACTTCGTATGCTTGAGTGAGCTGAGATTTTTCTTGGTCTAATTCTTTTTCTAAATTTTGTTTTTTTTCTTGCAGACTTAGATAAAGGTCTTTGAGCTCAAGTCTTTTATTGAGTTTTTCTTGATGTGTATTGACCAGAGCGCGTAAACGTTTTTGATGTTCTTCGATTGCAAGAATATCAGTGCTGGCGGTTTGTTGTATGACAACTTGATCATAAATTTTTTCAAGCTCTATGATTTGATGTTCAAGTTGCGCAATTTGTTGTAATTCTTGAGCTTTTTGTAATTGTAAAAATTCATATTTTTTTTCAAGCTCGAGCAATACTTCTTTGGTGCGTTCATGTTCAGTTGCTATCGCATGAGTTTGTATTTCTTCATCACAAACATCTTTTAATTTTTTTTCATGTTCATCTTGTTCGATTAAAATAGTTTGTAATTGAGTGATTTCTTGACCGATTCTATCGAAAATGCTTTGCCGTTGTACGAGCTGTTGTTGTAAATTTTTGCTTTTTTCCAGCGCTATTTTTTTTAAATCTTCGAATCGTTCGAGTTGTAAAATAGTTGCTAAAATTTCTTTACGCTCTTTGGGTGATTTTTTTGAAAATTCATTTGCTTGTCCTTGGCGCAAGAATGCTGAATTGATAAATGAATCGTAGGTGATCCCAATCGTTTTTTCAAGTTTTGCTTGTGTTGCTTTGATTGTTTTATCGGTCAGCGTGGTAAATGTATCATCTGATTTTACTATGCCAAAATCTAAAGCCGAAAATGGGTTTGATTGAGTTTTGACAAATTCTCTGCGCACGCGATAGTTGATGCCGTTGATTTCAAAATCAAAAACGATCAACATATGTTTTTGTCCTAGATGTACTAATCCTTCATCAGCTTTTGTTGTTCCCGTTGTTTTGCGTGCTTGTCCCCATAAAGCCCATGTGATTGCATCAAGCATAGCTGATTTTCCGTGCCCATTTTTACCAGACAAGCATATTAAATTGTAGGCTGCAAAATCTATAATTTGTGTATCTGGGCCATAACTTAAAAAATTTTTAATTTGTAGTTTTTTTGGAATCATAAAAAGGCACGCTTTCTGCTGGTTTTCTTGTTTGCATGATGATAAACTTTCTATATTATCATGTACATAAGTATACGTTGGAACTATGCAAAAACAAATTTTTCGTCAGTATGATATCCGTGGAAGAATCGGAACAGACATTGCCATCGATGATTTTTATCATGTGACTCATGCAATTTTAGCTTATTGTCAAACACGAGGTTGTACAGCAGTCCTTGTTGGTATGGATGGAAGAACTCATGGTCCTGCAATATTTGATCACATAGCGCAAGCCTGTAAGTTTGCAGGCGTCGATCTGTATTTTTTAGGAGTATGTTCTACTCCTATCACCGTTTTTGCTCAATATCATGTACCAGTACAAGCAGCCTTTATGATTACTGCATCACATAATCCTGCAGAGTATAATGGTTTAAAAATTTATTATGATACATGTGCGATCGAAGGTGAAAAACTTCAAGAAATTTATGAGCTTTTTGCTCGCAAAGTCATAATGCAAGGGCACAAGCAAGGGCAATTGTTTGATGTTGCATATCTTGTCGATGCATATGTCGAAAGTCTTGCGACTGAATTTTCTCATCTTCAAAAATTTAATACTCCGGTTTATATTGATTGTGGTAATGGAACTGGAGGTCCGATCGTTCGACGTTTGATCGATCGTATGGGCTGGCAAAATATACAGATTTTATACGAGGCTGTTGACGGTACGTATCCTGCTCATGTTGCAGATCCAACTGATATCGAAAATGTCCAAGAATTGATTGCTTGTGTGCAAAATAATCAAAATTCGTTTGGTATTGGTTTAGATGGTGATTGTGATCGCGTTGCCGTGATTTGTAAAAGTCGATCTTTGATTTCGGCAGATCAATTGTTAACATTATTTGCTCAATCAATGAAAGCTTCCATTATTGTCGCGGATATTAAATCTTCATCAGTTTTACAAGCAGCTGATGCCCAAGTGATTTTAGCGAAAACTGGTTGTGCGTACATTAAAGCAGCTATGCTTGAACATCAAGCTTTAATTGGTGGAGAGCTGAGTGGTCATTTCTTTTTTAAAGATCGTCATATCGGGTACGATGATGGAATCTATGCTATGTTGCGTTTTTTTGAAATTTTAATGATGCGTCAGATAAGTTGTGACGATTTGATTGCAACACTACCAGAATCATTTGTATCAAAAGATATGCGCATACCATGTCATGATGCATTAAAATTTCAGATCGTTCATGCCATTGCATCACAATTATCGCATGATCAGCAATTTAAACTGACGCTTATTGATGGCGTTCGATTTGAATATCATGATGGATGGAGTTTGATTCGAGCATCCAATACTCAGCCCGCATTGTCTGTGTGTTGTCAAGCAACATCAGCACAGAATTTGAAGTCGAGCAAAAATTTTCTGAAAACATTATTAGAACCGTATATTGATACACATATTTTAGAGCAGTATATCTTATGAAATCTCGATTTGGTTTGCATATTCGTTTAAAATCATCTTTATTTGAAGCGCTTGAAAAGGTTGAACGATTGCAGCATCGTGTTTTTCAGACGGTGTTAATGTTAAAATCTAAAGAATTTTTACACATGACCGATGAACAGATGCAAATTTTTTCAACGATGGTACAAAAACATTGTGATCAGTTTTTTGTCCATGCAGCTTATTGGAGTAATCTGACTGATGTGCAAAGTCGAGGATTTTACTCTTTGCAAAAAGAAATTCACTTAGCAGAGCAACTGGGAGCAACGCATATTGTGATTCATCCAGGCTCATTTGCTCAGGATTTGACGATGGAACAACGTGTAGATCGCATCGTACATGCAGTTAAACTATTATTAGCAGATTCATCTAATATTATTATTTTGTTAGAAAATAGTCCCCACAAAGATAAATCATTTAGCTGTAGTATTCAAGAATTTGGTTTGCTATTTAAAAAATTAGATGGTTGTCAGCGTGTTCAAATGTGTGTTGATACCGCGCATGCGTATGTTGCAGGTTATGATATGACAACACCGCAAAAAATGAATGCTTTTGTCAAAGAGTTAGTGATGACAATTGGCAAACAAAATATTGGATTATTGCATTGTAATGATACCAAAAAGAAATGTGGTTCTTTTTTAGATGAACATGCTGTCATTGAGTATGGTAATATAGGTAT
Source organism: bacterium (assembly GCA_947377595.1). Lineage (GTDB taxonomy): Bacteria > Babelota > Babeliae > Babelales > Chromulinivoraceae > Chromulinivorax. Next base: position 6,476 of record CANCGK010000030.1, read on the forward strand.
GGAATCTTTATATCATTTGGTTCATCATCAAGATTTACAAGATGTTCCTGTTATTTTTGAATTGCCAGCGCTCGATGAATCGTTAGAAGTTGATATTATAGAACAGTTTATACATATGGAAAAATTAGATTTATGAAACATATTGCAATTAATGGGTTTGGCAGAATTGGCAGATCTTTTTTACGTGCTTATTTAGCAGATCCAATCGCTCAAAAAGAGTTGAAAATTGTTGCGATTAACGTTGGGCCTTCGATTGTAGCACACGTCCCACATATGTTTAAGTATGATACATTTATGGGAACTTTACCTGATGACGTTACTTTAGAAAATGATCGTCTGGTCGTTGCAGGCCATAGCATTCCTTTGCTTGCTATTATGAATCCTGCTGATGCACAATGGGATAGATTTGCTGTCGATATAGTTGTTGAAGCAACTGGATTTTTTACTTCTCGTCAAAAAGCAATGCAACATATTACAGCTGGTGCAAAAAAAGTATTGATTACAGCGCCAAGTAAAGATGCTGATGTGACAATTGTTATGGGTGTTAATCATGAAAAATATGATCGAAATAACCATAGTATTATTTCTCTTGCAAGTTGTACAACCAATGCCCTAGCGCCGATGTTACAAGTTTTGCACGAAACTTTTGATGTGCAATATGCGATGATGAATACCATTCATTCGTACACGAATAATCAAGTACTTTTAGATGGTGATGCTCGTGATCTGCGTCAGGCTCGCGCTGCAACATTAAGTATGATTCCAACGTCGACAGGTGCATCATCAGCAATTGAACAAGTTTATCCGGTGTTGACTGGCAAAGTAACAGGTATGAGTTTGCGAGTTCCTGTGGGTAAAATTTCTATGGTTGATCTGACTTTTACGACAAGTAAACCGTTGGATAAAGTTGCTATCAATCAAGCTTTTCGTCAAGCTTGCGACGGTAAATTAGCGGGTATTTTAGAAAGTACTACCGTGCCTTTAGTTTCTATAGATTATACCAACAATCCTCATTCGGTCATCATCGATGAGCTATTGACCGATGTGTGCGGCAATATGGGCAAAGTTTTTGGTTGGTATGATAATGAATATGGTTATTCGTGCCGCATTAAAGATTTTTTAGTACAATCATCTTTTTGATTTTTGTGACAACTGGTTGCAAAATACCCCCCCCTGTTAAAATAAATAGGTATTGAAAATTTTATATTTTTACAAAAGGAAAACTATGAAAAAGTTTTTAATGATAGGGTTAATGATTGCAGGGCAGGTGCATGGTACTTCACAGACCATGTGGCAGAATATTGAAAATCTTGCTGAACAGGGTGAAGCATATAAAGTAAAACATAGCCTCAATAAAAATCCAGTCAATTTAGATGAATGGAAAAAAATAACAGGCAAAGCTTCTCTGGTGAGCCATGTACAACGTGGGCAAAACAGTTGTTCTATAAAAGAATATATTGACGTAATTAATAAAAATCAAAGTGAAATATACCCTATACCAAATTCTACTGAAAAAACAGCTGTTATGGATCAATCTGATCAAAACGTTTTAACAGTTGCTCCAACATGGCACAATACAGCAATGGTCAAGTATAATCTTGATTTTATTTGGCTTAAAAATTCCTTCTTGCTTTTTGCAGCAGGAGCAGGATTGCTTGCAGGAGCAAATGCGGCAAAATCTGCAGGTTATTCAAAAGATTTAGTTAACCCGATGAGTACACTAGGAACAACATTACGCTTTTGTGGTTTTTTGAGCAGTCTATTGCTCTCTTCTCGTGGAAAATATAGTAAATTTGATTGTCCTAACGATAATAAATTGTTTGTTGTGCAAGATGAAGCGGTATATGCAGTGCCAGTAAGTAATTCAATCACAATTGCTTCTGAAGGTGTGAGTCTAGTGCAAGATGGGACAAGTGTATACGGTGCAGTAGAGGTTGTAGGGCGAGTAGTGCCAATTGTATCTTATACTATATAGAAAATACAAAAGCATGAAAAAGTTTTTAATGATAGGGTTAGTGTTTGCAGGGCAGGTGCATGATGCTTCGATTGATCTTGGTAATACAGCTTGGCAGAATATTAAAAATCTTGCTGAACAGGGTCGAAAATATCAAGAAAGACATGGACTCAAAGAAAATCCAGTCAATTTAGATGAATGGAAAAAAACAACAGGCAATATCAGCGTTTATGATGATTTTTCACTTACGTCTAAAGATAAAACTGTCAAGCATGTCTCTTATTTTATTCATCATACTAATGAAAATCAATATTCAATATGGGGTATGCAAAATACTGTTTTAAAAAAAGCTGTTATTAAAAACTCTGATCAAAACGTTTTAAAAGTTGCTCGAACATGGCACAATATAGCAATGGTCAAGTATAATCTTGATTTGATTTGGCTCAAAAATTCCTTCTTGGTTTTTGTAGCAGGAGCAGGATTGTTTGCAGGAGTAAATGCGGCAAAATCTGCAGGTTATTCAAAAGATTTAGTCAATCCGATGAGCACACTAGGAAAAACATTAGGTTGTTGTGGTTTGGGCAGTCTATTGCTCTCTTCTCGTGGAAAATATAGTAAATTTAATTACAATAGCACATCTAAAACAGGTGTTGTTATTGAGCAAGATCAAGCGGGGATGTAAGTACAAGAAATCTATAAAAACCAGACAGCCAGTTGCAAAATCTCCTCTCGCTGGTAGAATAAAGATGTATTGAAAATCATATATTTTTACAAAAGGAAAACTATGAAAAAGTTTTTAATGATAGGGTTAGTGTTTGCAGGTCAGATGCATGGTACTTCGATAAATACTTCACAGACCATGTGGCAACATATTCAAGCAGTTGCTAATAAGGGTAAGAGCAAAGGCGTGGAGTTTGATGAACAAAAATTGAAACAAATTGCTGGTCAAGTGGGCGCATGGGAACAGAGTAATTTGAAACGAATAACTGCAAAATTATTTATGAATGAAGTGAATAGTCAGGTGCGATTACTACATGATATTGATTCAGTAATAATGACTAGACGCATTACTGATAAGGACTCAATGGCAGTCTTGCAAAAGATAGATGCAAACGTTTTAAAAGTTGCTCCAACATCGCACAATAAAGCAATGGTTAACTGGAATCTTGATTTGATTTGGCTTAAAAATTCCTTCTTGTTTTTTGCAGCAGGAGCGGGATTGCTTGCAGGAGCACATGC
>CANCGK010000031.1 GCA_947377595.1 bacterium
TACAAATGATTGGCAGTGTGCAAAAAGCTCGTGATTTTATTTATGAAATTATTGAACAGACAAATCATGTGGTAAAAAAACAGTTCGCACAATTAGTTAAAGAATTACCAAGTTCGGTGACACTTTCTTTATCTGGTAAATTACAACCATGGGATGAAGCTTTTGTTAAAAATGCATACCGCAAAAAACATTATCATATTGATAGTCAGGAGCTTGCTCAATATTTCCCGCTTTCACATGTTTTGCAGCAGTTACAACAACAATTCGGACAATTTTTTGCTTTAGCTTTTGATCAAGTTTCGCATCAAGGATTATGGGATAAAAATTTAATTTGTTTACGAGTTCGATTGTTGCAAACCAGTGAAATTATAGGATATCTTGTTTTTGATCTGTATGCTCGTCCAGGTAAGTCTGAACAAGCTTATCAGTTAAATGTCATTCCAACGATTCAAGATGATTGTAATTTAGCTTGTAGCGGTATGTCTACCATTGTAACTAATTTTACTCAAGCACCGGCAGGGCAAGAAACTTTATTAGAATTTCATGATGTAAAGATTTTATTACATGAATTTGGCCATGCATTGCATGAACTTTTTGGAGCAACTAAATTTGTTGATTTGGCAGGGACGCAAGGGCCTCAAGATTTCTTAGAAATGCCATCACAATTATTTGAAATGTGGATGGATAGTCCGGTGATGATTAAATTATTTAGCCAGCATTATAAGACTAAAAAACCATTGTCTGATAGTATGATTGAAAAAATCATTGCGGCAGAAAAATTTAGTAAAGCAAGTTTATTACAACGCGAATGTTTACTTTCATTAATATCTTTAGAATTAGGTGCGATGGATGAATCTATGGATATTCATGCAATGGTAGAAAAACTTTATACAGAAATTCGTTGTGATGTTCAATATCATGCCGATGATTATATTGAAACATCATTTGATCATTTAGTTTCTTATGGATCTCATTATTATGGTTATGTGTGGTCGCAAGTCTTGGCAGCAGGTTTATTTGAATATATTTGTAAGCATGGTATTACCAATACTCATGTTGGTCAAAAATTGTATGATTCTTTGCTTTCTCATGGGGGAAGTCAAGATCCTCATACCCTGATTGAAATTTTGTTAGGTACAACAGTTACAAAAAAATCATTGCTTCATTCATTGCAATCATAATCTGAGAATACAAAGGGATCAAAGTCGTAGTTAAGTGTCTACGACTTTGATCCCTTTAAAATTTCTGGTAACCATAAAGTTAAGATAGTGGAAAGTGTCCACCTACAGAAAATTCTGAACCATAAGCTCCTGGAGCTCCCCATTGTTCAGCTTGTTGAATCATAGGTGCATGAGTATTGATAGTAGGATGTGCTGTTTGTGTTGCAAGATCCGAAGGATTTTTGGTCAGATTAGATTCGCGAGTTGCAGGAGTAGGTACATTCTCATTATTTTTTGGCGTAATCTGTAAAGATCGAGGTCGATGGTTATATACTACAGGATAATTACTTGTACCTTTACCAATATTTTCTGTAGTTTTGATCATATGTGCTGGCATACTGTCTGCAAATTTTTTAAGACCTTCTTGTACACCTTGACTTGCTGCATGTGCACCAGTCATTTTATGCATTTGTTGACGTGCAGCACGACGAGTTGCAGGATGAGCTAATGCCGCAGCTGTAAGACCACCGGTTATTATTGCTGTATTTTGTGGCGTTATCCATGATTTTTCTTCTTCTTCTTGAGCAGAATTTATATGTTCTTTGTGAGCAGGATTTATGTGTTCAGGCTTATTTAAAGAATCTAAAGATTTATTGGCCGAATTGAAAGTATTATCTGTCACAGAAGAAGAATCTAAAGATGTATTTTCTGAATTGACAGTATTATCTGTCACAAAAGGTGGTACGATTGTTGTTAATTGAGCGTCTGCGCTAGCTTGGGCCGGCAGAATATGAGCAGGGGTTACATCATTGGTATGTATAGGTAAAGAGCTTTGAGGTATTATTTGTGCAGAGTTGGTATGGCCAAAAGAATTATAGACTAGATAAGCTCCTGCAGCAATTGCAGTGATTGCAGCAGCACTTGCAATGATTGATGATAAAGAATAATTTTTTGGTAATGGAACTTGCTCTACTGCACGACAAATTTCGTTTATATTTAAATTTTCTTTGATAAATATACCATTTTTTATGACCGAAAGTTCAAGATTAATAGTAGAACCCCAATCTAAATGTTGACAAGCTCGTTGTAAAATTTCATAGAATAGTGGATAAAAATCAGCTGTTATCGGTTGATTTTGATTATCTTTTGCAGCGATATAATATATCTTTCGATATCCATGAAGCAATCCGCCTTTTTTTTCATACACTTGGCCAAATCGTGTCAGGTATTGATCGCACAGTTGATTGAACAACAACTTCGCTTTATTTTCTATGAAACTTGCTTGGGGAGTAATGGCAGTCTGTTGACTATTATTAAGCTCACTTATATTAAGAGATTCTTTCATCCCTCCAATCAGTTCTAATGCCAATCTATCATTTTTAGAAATATTGTGATCAGAGCTTTGGATTTGATAGGTCGATAAACCTATAAATAAAAATATGTTACGTAGATATTTCATGATATGTATCCTTTTTTTAAACAGTTATAATTTTTTTATTTATCTTATTTTAATATCAAATATTTTTTGATTATCTGCCTAGAGCTCGTCCAGCTAAAGTCATTCCTGTTCGCATGTGTAAACCAAGGTTAGGGTTGTTTTGTAAAGATTTTTTTTCATTTTCTGCTGTTTGCATTTCTTGATAAAATTCTATTCCCGAGTCAATCATACTTGGCATGCCTGTAATAAATGATGGCCCTGCAAGCCCTGCGGTATTATTCATGATAGTGTTTGCTTGGCTTAATGTCGGTGACTTTGTTATTATATCAGTAGCTATGGTTTCTAAGGGGGTGACCGATCCCACTTCTTTTCCTGCTGACCGTAAAGCATCTACTCGATTGAATGCAAATTTGCCAGCTTGTTTCATTATTAGCGGCCCCATAGTTACAGCAGTTATTTTATGAGTCAAATTTGTGGTAATTTCTTTATCGGTATCTGTTAATGATTGCAATGTTCCATGTTCTACAAAATGTTCATAAGCTTGCTCTGCACTCATTGCATCTACTGATGCAATATAATCATCAACTTGTTTTTTTAGTTCTGGTGATGGGTTAAGAATATTGCTTGTAATGTGTTTTGCTACATCATACGTTTGGCTTGGCAAATCCATAATTTCTTTAACCGAATGTGATATTGTATCAGTTGTGATCATTTTAAGACCAGTGCCGATGTATGATTCTGCTTTTGATGGTTTTATATATTTTTCAGCAGGGGCTATTTGATCTGCAGCAGCGGCATCTGTGCCATAATGTTTCATGTAATATTGTAAGCCTTTTGCAAAAGGTTTTTTTGATTTGCTTGTAAAATCAGTTTGATTATAAAATTCTCCTGGAGCTTGTTTTTTCTTTGCATGCCAACTATCAGGAATAATAATATTATCGTCAATTGTTGTACCTATTTTTGTTGCTGCGGATCCTAAAGTATTGAGTAGTGCAGTTGAAAGTCGACCATCATTTTCTTGATCATCTTGTTCGATGACAGCAGCAGGATTTTCTAGATCTTCTTGAATTAATTTTTGCCATAGAGCAAAACCTTGCGGATTATCTTTTTTAAAGAGTTCAATTTTTTCTTCTAATGTTAAAGGTTTTTGTTGAAGAGTACTCGTTGCTATAATGGTAGAATCTTTTTCTTGTAGATTATTTTGAGTTGGTACATTTGGTATAGAATTTGATTGAAATGAATTATAAACAAGATACCCTCCAATAGCTAAAGCACCAAGAGCTGCAGCTGTTGTCAGAACAGAAGTTACCGAATAATTTGCAGGCAAAGGCACTTGTTTTATTGCTTGTATGATTTTATGCAACGATACATGTTCTTGAACGATAAGTCCGTTTTTTGCAATAGGTAATTGAATCATAATGCTTGATGACCAATCAGAAAGCTTGGCCGCTTGCTGTAATGTTTCGAGTAGTAGTTGATATTCTTGCGGTGTAATTGCTGTCGTTTTATTATTTTTTGATGCAATGTGATAAGTATTTTGGTATGCATTGAACAAGCTGCCTTGCTGTTCATAAGCTTGACCAAAAGCTATGATGTAAGCTTGTAAAGATTGAGCAAAAATATTTTTAAGATCATATAATTTTTGAGAATCTATTGGTTGCTTTTGAATCTGTATATTTTCATAGACATTACTTGCAGCCTGCATTGCTCCGAGTAATTCTAATGCTGTTTTATCTTGTCCTGGTAATGATGCATCTATTGATAGATTACATAAGGTAAGTATCATGATGATATATTGTATGCTTTTCACAGACTATTCCCTTTTTTTGCGAATTTCAGTCAGACATTATTGCTTTTTCCTCCGTGATTTTATAGTATCAAATTGAAATTTTAAAAATCAAGGGTTATGTACAAAAAGTAGTAAAACAAAAAGGGAAACCTTTGCAGATTTCCCTTTTGATACGAGCTTATTAAAAAACTATAGATTAGTTTTTCTTTTGACGTTTACGTTCACCTTCGTTTAAGATCATTTTTCTTAAACGAATTGATTGTGGAGTAAATTCGATCAATTCATCATCCATAATGAATGACAAGCATTGTTCTAATGTCATTTGTAAGTGCGGTTGTAATGCTGTTGAATCATCAGAACCAGATGCACGCATGTTGGTTAATTTTTTACCTTTACATGCGTTTACAGTTAAATCGTTATCACGTGAGTGTTTACCAACGATTTGACCTTCATACACTTGAACGCCAGAACCCATAATCAACACACCGCGATCTTCTAGACCTTCTAGAGCGTATGCAGTTGTTTTTCCAGATTCCATAGCGATCATAACACCATTTTGACGTAAACGAATATCACCGATGTAAGGACCATATTGATCAAATGCAGAACTCATAACGCCCATACCTTTAGTATCCATCATGAAATCAGCTTGATAACCTAAGATACCACGAGTTGGAATTGAGTATACAAGACGAGTCATAGGACCATCTTCTTGCATGTTTACCATTTGACCTTTACGAGTACCCATTGCTTCGATAATTTTACCGATATACTGAGTAGAAACGTCAATAGTTACAGTTTCGTACGGTTCTAATTTTTTACCATCAATAGTTTTGAAAATAACTTCAGGACGTGATACTTGGAATTCATAACCTTCACGACGTAATTTTTCGATGAAGATAGAAAGATGCAATTCACCACGGCCAGAAACTTTAAATCCGATGCCATCATCTTCAACTTGCATAGCAATATCTGATAATGGTTCACGATGTAAACGATCTCTCAATTGACGACTGGTAACAAATTCACCTTCTTGACCAGATAATGGAGAATCATTTGGTAAGAAACGAATAGAAACTGTAGGTGGATCAATTTGAAATGAAGGTAACGGAATTGGGTTTGAAGCACTCGTTACTGTTTGACCTACTAAAATTTCTTTAAATCCAGCAACTGCAACGATTTCACCAACAGAAGCTGATTCTATTTCGATGTGTTTGTTACGTTCGAATTTGTATAATTTTGTAATACGAATTGGAGCGCTAGTAGAAGTTTCTGTAGCAGCTACAACTGAGTTACCAACAGTAACTGTACCAGATGTAATTTTACCAATAGCAAGACGACCCATGAATGCTGAATGGTCAATTGAACTTACCAACATTTGGAATGGTCCGTTTGGATCACCTTTTGGAGCTGGAATGTTATTGACAATAGCTTCAAAGATAGCTTTGATATTGTTTGTTTTAACGTTGTAATCGTTTGTTGCCCAACCATTTTTTGCTGAAGCATAAACGATTTTAAAATCTAAGATTTCATCAGAAGCATTTAATCCTACAAGAAGATCGAAAACTTGATTGATTACCCATTCAATACGAGCTGTTTCTTTGTCAATCTTATTAACAACAACTACGACTGGTAAATTTAATGCAACAGCTTTTTTCAAAACGAAGAAAGATTGAGGCATTGGGCCTTCTGCAGCATCAACTAAGAATAATACGCCGTCAGCCATTTTTAACACACGTTCAACTTCTCCACCAAAGTCTGCGTGACCTGGGGTGTCGATGATGTTAATAAAATAGTCGCCGTAAGTACAAGAACCATTTTTTGATTTAATGGTAATACCACGTTCTTTTTCTAAATCGATTGAATCCATTAAACGCTCTTCAATAACATGATGAGCTTGCATGGAATCACTTTGTTTGAATATTTCGTCAACCATGGTTGTTTTACCATGATCAACGTGTGCTATAATAGCAACGTTACGAATCTTATCTTGATTCATCTTGTAAATCTTCCTTTAAAAATTGAATTTTCATAAAAAATTACGTTTCTTCTAGGATAACTTTTTTAGGAATTAAAATCTATTTTTCCTTTAAAATAAGATTTTTTGCTTTGACAAGAGTATCTTACTCACAAGGAAACTACTCAGCTATAGTTTTTTGCCCTACATTTTCTACGAAAATTTCGGGGCATTAAGAGGCCGGTGGGCCTAATGCACTCTTTTTTGCATCGTAAAAGCGTTGAGTGGCCGCCGCCACCAACATTTCCGGAGATGAGCATAGCGACATCGTAGGCTTTTATCTTAAATTTTAATAGTGCTGATTAGTTACCTCACAAGTTTTTATCTATATTACACGGGCAACAAGTATACATTATTTTATAAGACAATGAGCGATCTTTATATTCAGGTAAGCTTGTAGGTTGTTCAAGATGAAAATTTTGAGCTGGTTTGTTTGCGATGGGACTTTTCATTGGATTGGTTGTATATGCATATGAATCTTGTTTTTCTTGGGGATATTGCTGTCGATATGGTGATTGAGGCTGTTCTGTGACTACAGGTACTGTAATAGGTTTTAATCTTTTTTCTGATGCACGCTGTGAAATTGTTTGTTGAAGTTCTGACGACATTCTTCGATGAGGTATAGTGTCTGTTGTTTGATGTTGATCATCAGCATCAAAACAAGGTGCAAGATGAGATGTTTGTTCTGGTATGCAAGGTTCTGCAATAATAGTTGATATGTTTCCATATTCATCAACAGCGGTCCATTCTTCGGAGATATTTTTTCGCAGAGAGGGAGTAGTTTTTTGATTGAGTGGTTTGGGTTGTACGATGAGTTTTGTCAATGCTGTGGCTATAGGAAAATGCCATACAGCTTTTTTTCCATCTGATGCAAACAGTAAAGAATTGATGAACAAACAGCAAAAAATTGATTTGAAAAATGATGACATGATGCATTTCTTTCTTTTGATTTTTTTTATAAAAAAGATGTTTTTTAATACATTGTCGATAATATTAGCGAGTATGATAAAATTGTACATAAACATTTTAACCGTAAAAATCTTTAAGAAAGGTTTTATATTTTGATTGCTCATGCAATTGTTTTAAAAAATTATTTTCCGCATAAAAACAAAGTAATAATTTTGCATGAACAATGGGGTAAAATTAGCTTGTTTTTTGATGAAAAGCACCAAGCTGCTCGCTTGTGTAATGGAGCATTGATCTATTGTCAGATTACAAAAAAGCAAAATGGTCGTTATGAATGTGATTTTATTGATACCTATTTTATTCCATTTCATGATGGATTGTATGATTTATATTTTGTTCACGATGTTTTAAAAATTTGTTTACAATGTATGCCAGATCAAAATAAAGTAACTGAAGTATTTGATCTTATAATCGAAATGTATCAAAATTTAGCAGATTTAGATGCATGTCACAAAAAAATATATTTGTTAAAATTATTTTTATTTTTAGATATTTTTCCGGAAGATAAGAAAATATACCAATTGGTTATGCAAGATTTTAAGCTTCATGATCATAATGTTGATCAAGTATTGCAAAAAGCTTTGCAATATTGTTGGAATAGTCAGGTAAATTATTCTTGATGCTTGACTATTTCTATACTATGGTAAACTTTAAAATAATAAGTAGAAATCAAATTTTTGGGGTGGTTATGAAAAAAGTTATGCATATTATTTTCTTAGTAATATTTTTGATTCCTTTGTCGATTTTTGGACTTAATTTACCATCGGTAGGAATGGATACAATTAAGGATTCTTTATTACCAACAACGCCTGCTCATATTAAATTTTTTACTGGCGATGATGCTGCTCAAAAACAAAAAATGCTTGAGACGTTAAAGATTGAATATCAAGCGTATGTTGAAAAAATTAAACAATTAGCAGATTTTTTAGATAAGCAGATGCATGGTCTTAAAAAAGAGATCGATCATACCAAGTCGATATTGACTCATAATGGCAATCATTTTTCGGCACAAGAATTTTTATCTAAAAAATTAAATATTTTAAATAAAAAATATCAATTACTTCTTGATATCAAAGAGGCTCGACAACAAATTTCAGAATCTATGAAATTGCATATCGAATTTTTAGATAAATATTTTCAATCAGCTGAAATTATTGATCAAATTGCAGATAAAACATTGTATAGTTTTTCTGACTTACAAAAATTAACTCGTCAAATTTCTGTAGAAAAAGATTCTTTATCTCGATTACAAAGTAAAAAAGAAAATGAAGATTCTATTATTTTGCGTACTGAAAATATTATCAGTGTCAAAGATAAAGAGATTAAGTCTATGAGCGAAACGCTGGATCTTTTAAAAAAATCTCCAGGTGATGTTAAAAATCAGATGATATTGCTCGATTTAGAAAAAGAATCTTTGCTTTTAGAGCGAGAGCTTTCAAACTTGCGATTAGAAGAACACCAACGCACCATTGAATTTATAGATTCACAAGTTTTTGCGGCAAATCATAAAATTAGTGGATTGCAAAAAGATTTAATTACAATTCGTAGTCGTATGAAGGTTGATAAACATGATGTTTTACAGTATCAACAAGCGAATAACGAAATTAAAAAAGATATTCAAGCTTATAAAGTTGATTTAATGCGCAAACGCACTGATTTAGCTGCTGAAAAAGTTCAACTGCAAGAAGAGTTAGATAAATTGAGTGATCGTTATAAAATTTCATTATCAAATGTCGCAAAAGTTGAAGAATGGGATGTTGTCATTGAGTCTATTGCTCAAGGCTTTGCCGCATTTTCTGTTTCTTTACTGCAAACACAATTACTTGTTTTAGAACAGAAAATTGATGAAATACGCGTTGCAATTTTATTGCAAGATGCAAAACTTGCTCATGCACAGTCTTTAGAAGATGCAGTAAAATCATTGTATGCAATTACACAGGTGAAATTTAATGATGTTGATCAATTAGAACAAGAAAAAGCTCATTATAAAGATCTGA